>DASRAT010000996.1:0-23000 GCA_035638015.1 Gemmataceae bacterium
CCTTCCTGCGGTATGCTTGCTCCAAGGAGAAAACCGCAATGCGCAAACTCGCCTTCGCTTTCATTGTCATCGCCCTGTCACTCGCGTCCTGGCGAATCTACGCCGGCTTCGCCGATCAGCATCAGCACAAAGGCCAAGCCTTCCAGCGCTCTGCCAAGAGCGGCCTGTGGTCCGACACCAAAACCTGGCAAGACGGCAAAGTGCCGGCAGCCGGCGCATTCGTTCAGATCGCGCCCGGGCACACTGTCACCTACGATCTGACCACCGGCCCCGCGATACGCATGATCCATGTCGCCGGCATTCTCACTTTTGCCCAAGACAAAAGCACCATGCTTGAAGTCGGACTTATCGCCATCCAGCCCGGCGATGATCCCGCCAGCGAAGACGGCTTCGATTGCGACGCTCATGCGCCAGAGGCGGCGCACGGCGAAGCCCGCCCCGCGTTGGAGATCGGCACGCCGGAGCAACCGCTCGATGCCAAATACACCGCCACGATTCGTCTGCGCTATTTCACCGGCCAAAACAAAGACTCATGTCCCGCCATCGTCTGCTGCGGCGGCCGCATGGATTTCCATGGGGCACCGCTAAGTCAAACCTGGCTAAAGCTTGGCGCCGATGCCAAAAACGGCGACACCAAACTACACCTTGCGGAAAAAGTGACCGGCTGGAAAGTGGGCGATCACGTTCTCATCACCGCCAGCAACAGCGAGGCCGCGACGGAAGTCCGCGCCATTACGGCCATCGACGGAGATCGCATCACCATTGACAGGGCACTTGATCGCGACCACACAGGCAGCGGCGACTACCGGGCCGCGGTTGCCAATCGCTCGCGCAATGTAATTATTGAATCGGCCGAGCCTGACGGCCTGCGCGGCCACACCATGTACCACCACGGTTCCGCCGGGGCGATCAGCTACACCGAGTTTCGCCATCTCGGCAAGAAAGACACGCTGGGCCGCTACAGCATTCATTATCATCTCTGCAGCGACAGCATGCGTGGCAGCTACGTGATCGGCGCTTCAATCTGGGACAGCCACAATCGCTGGGTCACCATTCACGGAACAAATTACCTAGTGGTCCGCGATTGCGTCGGCTTCCAAAGCGTGGGCCACGGTTTCTTTTTGGAAGACGGCACGGAGGTCTTCAATGTCCTCGACCGCAACCTCGCGATTCAGGCGTTTCGCGGCAAGCCGTTGCCCAACCAGGCCCTTCCGTTCGACGCCAACGACGGCGCAGGTTTCTGGTGGGCCAACAGTCTCAACACCTTCACCCGCAACTGCTCCTCTGAAAATGGCCGCTATGGCTACCGTTTTGAAGCTACCGCCTCCAGCCGATTTCCGACCACGCTGGCGATCATGACGCCGGACGGTAAAAGGAAAGCTGCCGACATTCGCACGCTGCCCTTTGTCCGCTTCGATGACAACGAAGCCTGCTGCGATGGCCTTTATGGTTTCAATCTCGGCGAAGGCGTGGCCCGTTTCGGACCCGACCCTGCCCATCCTTTCATCATCCGCAACATGAAAATCTGGGGCGTGCATTACGCGTTCCGTCCGCAGTCGCCGTCGGTTTACGTGGAAAACATGCGCATCTGGAACTGCGACTACGGCGTTTATCATCCCAATTACGACGACCACTTTTACAAGAATCTCTACATCGGCAACACCATTTCCGAGCCGTTCAACCGCGGCCACGACGATGACAGCATCCAACACGGTCTGTTGGTTGTTGACGGCCTGACCTTCGAGAAAATCGGCTACACCGACATTCCGATGATCCAGATCAGCGACACCAATGCCACGCTAAAGGCTGTCTCGCATTTCCGCGATGTGAAGGTCATCAATCGCGCTGACAAAGGCAAACGCCCGCTGGTCAACCTGGGTGGCGGGCCGCGGCCGGAGCCGAAATCGACCTACGGCGTGCCCATTTACTTGCACGATTGGTATGGACCAGGGAAGACCGCCAAGATCGTGAGCATCAAGGCCAAGGAACTTACGGCGGACGGTCTCGAATACAAACAAGATCCGCCGCTCACCGGCGACGCCTCACGCGTGGCAGTCGTGGACCTGGCCTTCCCAAAGATGCCCGAGCCCGTGGATGACATGCCGCCGGCGACGGTCATCACGCATGTCGAGCAACAGGGCAACAAGCTGATCGTTCGGGGCACCACCTCGGACAACGGCACCGTGACCAAGGTGACAGTCAACGGCCAGGAGGTCAAAGCACTGCGGCCGAATTTCGCGGAGTGGCAAATTGTGTTGACTGACATCACGGCGGGCAATTTGCAGTTGACGGCATTGGCCCATGACGCGGCGGGGAATGTGGAGCAGCAGCCGCATCGTGTTGTCGTGCGAATGATGAAGTAATTTATGAAGGTCGCTCTCCGTCAAAGTCCTTGCAATCTTCCATCAACCTGCCATACTTCACCTTCATGACCGTATCGATGGAGAGTCGACGTGCTCCACTTTGTTTGTCCAGGTTGCAACAGCGTCTTGGCTGTGCAAGAAGCACAAGCCGGCACCGAAGTTACCTGCTACCATTGCCAAAGCCAGCTGGTGGTGCCGGATGCCGTACCGCCAGCTCCTCCCGTTGTTCCAACGCCCCCTCATTTTGGCCTCAGCCCTGTTCCTTTGACCCCCCGGGCGCCTTCCAAGCCTGCAAATGCTGCGGGTACGCGGCGTGAAAAACCAGGGCCTGCCAAGGCGCCGTCACCAAAGCGAATGCGGCGTGCGCCGGCTCGCTCTTCCATGCCTTGGATACTTGCCGGTGCCGCCGGGTTGCTTGCCATGACCCTGGTTGGTGTGGGTGCACTCGTTTTGGCCATTTGGCCGCGATCGTCCCCCGACGTTGCGCCAGTCACAACCGTTGTCAAGGCCCAGGTCACCGCTTTCAAGCCTATTGCGTCAGTAAGTAGCAAAAAACCGGCCGCCGTGGCGACGGACACAACCCGTGATATTGTGCGGCCTGAACTGCTGGTGGTGCCTCAACCGCCCGTCAAGTCTGAACAGCCCGCAAAGCCCTCTGAACAGCTCGCAAAGCCGCCCGAACAGCCCGCGAAGGCCGAACAGCCGGTGAAACTCAGCGGCCAGGAGGTTTACGAACGAGTGCTCAAATCCACGGTTTGGATCAACAATCCGTCGTTGGGATCCGGCACGGGCGTGTTGATCAATGCGCAAGAAAAGTTGGTGCTGACCAATTTCCATGTCGTGGCTCGCGGCACTGTCGGTAGTGAGAAGATCCTCCAAGTTTTCAAAGACAAATTGGCCAACACCGACCCTCTCGACAAGAACTCCAAGCGTTTCAAAACCTTTCCTTTTAGCTTTCAGCGCGCCGGACAATACCACATTGATTTGCAAAGCAAGGACTTTCACGGCTATCTGGAGATTCTCGATGCGGCCGGCAAGGTTCTGGCCTCCGACAGTAACAGCGGCGGCGAATTCAACGCCTGGATCCGCAACTTTACGCCCCCCGCGGACGGCAAATACAGAATTGTCGCCAAAACATTTGATGGCAAGTTGGGCGATTTCACGTTGGTTGTCAGTCAAATCTCCTCGAAAGCGCCTGCTGGCGCGGCCCCTGCCCTGGTCCCCGCATCAGTGCTCACCGCCCATTTCCCGAGTTTTGTCGACGATCGCGTCGTCACCGACAAAAAGCATTACCTCAACCAGAGCAAGACGTCTACGGAAACCTTCAAAGCCGAAGTGCTGGCCTACAGCGAGGCCAAGGATCTGGCCGTGCTTCGTCTCAGTAATGTGCCGGCCGGCATTGTGGCGCTGCCCTTGGCCAAGGAAAGCGGCCGACCTGGGCAGGCGGTTCACTCCATTGGCAATCCTGGCCGGAGCGGCGCCATGTGGGTTTACACGTCCGGCACCGTCCGCACTGCTCCCTACCATAAACAATGGGAAGCGAGCGGCGGAGGCATGAAATTCTCACTTGATGCCCTGGTCATAGAAACCCAATCTCCCACCAACCCCGGAGACAGCGGCGGCCCACTTGTCAACGAATTCGCCGAATTGGTGGCCGTGACCCAAGGCAGCAGCGTTGGCGCCAATGCCATCAACCTTTTCATTGACGTTGGCGATGTCCGCGGTTTTCTCAAGGCGAAGGGCATTCAGTGGGTGGAAAAATAAGTGTCCACCGGTCAGTCGCGACAACCTTCTCAGAACACCATGCAAATGGACCTTGTGAACGGCCCCGCCCGCATCCTCGGTATCGACCCCGGCCTGCAAATCACCGGCTACGCCGTCCTTGAAGGCTCCCCGCGCGGTCCTGTCGTTCTGGAAGCCGGCGTCATCCGCGCCAGCGAAGGCCGTAAAGCTGCCGACATGGCCCCGCGGCTGCGCTCGTTGTACGATGGCCTTGTGGAGGTGTTGGACCAGTTCAAGCCTGGAGTGGTCGCCGTGGAGCAGCTTTATGCCCATTACGCTCACCCCCGGACTGCCATCTTGATGGGCCACGCTCGCGGCGTCATCTTCCTCGCTGCCGGCCTGCGAGACTTGCCCGTGGTCAGCTACAATGCCACCAACATCAAGAAGACGATTACGGGCAACGGCCGGGCATCAAAAGACCAGGTGCAACGCACAATTCAACGTGAGTTGAACTTGGCGACATTGCCTGAACCTCCCGATGTCGCCGATGCATTGGCCGCTGCCTTGTGTCACTATTACATGCAGAAACGTTCGACATGATCACCAAAATTACCGGCAAACTCACCCGTGTGCTCGATGATGAAATCCGGCTGCAAGTGGGTGCGCTGGAGTACCAGGTGTTGGTGCCGGAGTTCGTGCGTCGGCAAATTCAAGGCCGCGCCGACCACGAGATCACGCTGCATACCAGTCATTACTTCGACGGCAACCCCATGCAAGGCAAGGTGGTTCCGAGATTGATTGGTTTTCTGAACGAAGCAGAGTTGGAATTCTTCGAGTTGTTTTGCACCGTGGACAAGGTTGGCACGCGCAAAGCGATGAAGGCTTTGGTGCGCCCGATTCGTGAGATTGCCGACGCCATTCAGCGGCAGGATCCGAAGTGGTTGACCAGTTTGCCGGGCGTTGGCGCGGCGACCGCGGAGCAAATCGTTGCAACGCTGCGGCGCAAGGTGACCAAGTTCGCATTGATGCCCGCGTTGACCGAAGGCGAATCCGGCGCGAGACCGGCAAGCGGTGTTGACGGCAATGTGCTGGAAGACGCCTACCAGGCGCTCTTGAGTGTCGGCCACACTCCTTTTGATGCGCGTGACCGCCTCGACAAAGCGCTGGCCGGCGGCAAGCAGTTCAAGTCGGTGGATGAATTGTTATTGGCGATATACAACAAAGGCGTGTAACCGCAATGCGCAGCGGACGTTTAGCCGCGACGCGCAGCGGAGCGCGAGGAACCTCTCCATGAAAACGATCTTGGTCGTGTCCGCGATTGCCATTGGTCTGTCTTTCGTACCAAGCATCTTTACCGCCGCCCAACCCCCCGCGGCCGTCAGCATCCAGGCTGACAAGGATCAAATCAATTTCCTCATCGGCAAGGACACTGTCACGAGTTACGTCGTGAAGCCGGCCGTGACCAAGCCTTACTTCTGGCCGGTCAAGGCGCCCAACGGCTCGGAGACCACTCGCGCCTGGCCCATCGGCAAAGAAGTGCCTGGTGAAAAGAAGGACCACAAGCACCATTTGTCGGTCTGGTTCTGCCACGGCGACGTGATTCCCGAAGGCTACAACCTCAAAACCAAGCTCAAGGGCATCAAGGGCGTCGATTTCTGGACGGAGCCCAAGGGTCACGGCAGGATCGTTGTCACCAAGGTAGAAGCTCCAAAGAACGGCCCGCAATGGTCGTCCATCAAAACGCACAACGAATGGCGCACCACCGAGGGCGACAACATCATGGACGAGGATCGCACCATCACCTTCCGCAACTTCGGCAAAGCCTACTTGATTGTTCTCGACATCGACCTGATCGCCAGCATGTACCCGATCACGTTCGGCGACACCAAGGAAGGCACGATGGCGATTCGCATTCACCCCAACATCCAGGCCGAAAAACCGGGCATCGGCAAGATGCAAAATGCTGAGGGCAAGATTGGTGAAAAAGCGATCTGGGGCTATAAGTCGGCATGGTGCGATTATTCAGGCAAAATGGAGGCAGGCGTCGTCGGCGTGGCGATCCTCGACGATCCAGCCAACCCCTTTCCCGCCATGTGGCATGCTCGCGATTACGGCATGATGACGGCCAATCCGTTTGGCCGTGACAAGTCCGCCAAATTCCCCGGCGTGAAGGGCAACAGCACTCCTGCCAAACTGGCCAAGGGCGAACACTTGCACCTGCGCTACGGCGTGGTGGTACACAATGGCGACGCGGTGACTGGAAATGTCGAGCAGGTTTATCGGGAGTTTGTGAAGATGCGCGAGGCGAACAAGAAGTAAGCCAATTCGTGG
This sequence comes from Gemmataceae bacterium, assembly GCA_035638015.1. Taxonomy (GTDB): domain Bacteria; phylum Planctomycetota; class Planctomycetia; order Gemmatales; family Gemmataceae; genus DASRAT01. The sequence goes on from DASRAT010000996.1 coordinate 6,417, forward strand.
TATAATCGCAGTAGGCATTTGACTCCACGGAGTGCAAGTGATGCCAGCTGTAGAAATCCATTCTATTACCAAAACGCCACGCATTTGTGGTGGTGCTGCTTGCATCCACGGCCATCGCATCCCTATTTGGATCCTTGTAAACTATCGCCGCCAAGGAGCGTCGGAAACGGACATTCTCCAGGCCTACCCCCAATTGACCAAGGCTAATTTGCGAGCGGCTTGGACTTATTACCAATCCCGCTTTGAGGAAATCGACGCCGCAATCAAAAAAAATGAATTGAGCGAAGAAGATACCGCGGCAGCCCAAAAAGTCAGTGCATTTGAGTTGCCCGATGACCGGTTGGCTGACCTCGCCAAGACTCGCAAGCCGCCTCAGTGGTGGTATGAGAAGGACGAAAATCTCTTTTGACGAACGCGAGGGACAGGTGGCACGCCCATAAATGGCGTCAAGCGGCAGAATGCCTGCAATTTCTTCACTCCTTTACAGGGCGTGCGGCCAAGACGAGCCTAATCGGCTACCCGCTGCTTGGACAAACTTGACTCCATATTCGCGGCGGCTTCCAAAGCTCTCTTGGTTAGTTTCGTCCACAACGGAAACGCCGAGGTTTTTTTGACTAACTTTAGGAAATGTTGAGTTCCCTTGGGGGTAATTTGCCAATTGTCCTTTTCACTTCCGTCTAGGTAGCCAAATTGGACAAGGTGCTTACGGATATACGCCAAATCGTTCCGCCAGACCTCCTCATCACGTGAGGCCATCTTCTCCAAATCTCGGGGGGTAAGATCAGCATATTCGTTGCTGTAGATGTGGTCCAGCACTGCGCGTTTTGTGGCTCTCCCACCAAGTTCCAACACGGCCAGCAAAATGAGCACCCGCTTTTCTTGTTCGGATTTCGCCATTTGTGAGAACCCTCGCTATTGCTAAGTCAGTCCAGGCCCGGTTCGCGCTGACAGCGATCAAGCCGTTTGTTACGCTAATCACCTTGTTTGACAGCTTAAAACCTCAAGGTCGAGGTATTCCCAATGACATGGATGTCATGGTCATTCATCGTGGCTTGCCTGGTTACCCAGTCTGCAAGCATCCGCCAGCATCAACCACAAATCTTTGACCTTATCCGCCGTCCCGCGCCCGAGGTCCAAGCCAACCCGCCGTGTGGCGAAGGCCGTCCCGCTGTCGGCACACACGGTCCTATTCGCCACTAACCATAAAGCCTCTTGTCCCGCACGTACGCCTCCACCGCCCGCGGCATCATGTAACGCACGCTGCGCCCCTCGCGCACGCGGTGCCGCAAATCGCTGCTCGCGACCCCGATCATCGGCACGTCAACCAACTGCATCTCAACCGCCGCGCCCATACGCGCCTGCAACTCCTCGGTCGACGGCATGACAGCCCCCGGCCTCGCCATCACCAGCAACTTGGCAACCGCCACAATCCGCTGCGGCTCGTACCACCCTGGCAAATCCCGCACCGTGTCACCGCCCACCAGCAAGAACCAAGTGTGTTCCGAATGCCGCTGGCTCAGTTCCTCTAGCGTGACAGCCGTGTAACTCGGTCCTGGCCGATCACGCTCAATTTCCTCCACGCGAAACGCGGGCTGCCCTGCAATGGCCAGTTGAAGCATCTCCACGCGCTGGGCAAATGGTGTTAGCTCTGCCTCGCTTTTGTGCGGCGGCCGAGCAGCGGGGACGAACCACACCTGGTCGAGCCGGCCCTGTTCGCGGCACTGCTCGGCAAGGATTAAATGCCCCAGATGCACCGGATCAAAGGTGCCACCAAAGACGCCAATTCGCATGCGTTCATGATACAACCTGGGTCAACTCCTTGCCGCCGCCCACGCTTGGCTTAACCTAGACCATGAGGAAATTCAGGATTCGAGGAGCACCAGGATGGCCGACGTGGCACTCGCCTTTCTCTGGCATCAACACCAGCCGTACTATCCCGACGACGTTGCCGGCGACAATCCCATGCCCTGGGTGCGCCTGCACGGCGTCAAGGATTACTACGGCATGGCGTTGCACCTGCTCGAGTTCCCCGAGATGCGCTGTACCATCAACCTGGTGCCGAGCCTTATCCTTCAAATCCAGGGTTATACCGAGCGTGGCGCAACCGACCAGTTGCTAAAAGCATCCCGCATTCCGGCCGACGGCTTGCGTGAAGAGGATTGTCTCTTTCTGCTCGACAATTTCTTCATGGCCAACCCCGAGCATATGATTCGGCCATTTCCCCGCTACTTTGAACTACACCAACGCCGCGGTTTCGGCAAAAATACAGCCCAGGAAGCGCTGAAGCGTTTTAACGACAAGGATTTCCGCGATTTGCAGACCTGGTTCAATCTGACGTGGGTGCATCCACTGGCGTTTGAGAAAGACGCCAATCTCCGAGAGCTGGCGGACAAGGGTCGCAATTTCAGTGAAGAGGAAAAGACCTGGCTGCTCGACAAGCACTTGGAAATTCTCCGCGAGATCCTGCCGCTTCACCGCCGGCTCGCGGATAGCGGTCAGATCGAGTTGACGACCACGCCGTGTTATCACCCGATTCTGCCGTTGCTCTTCGATAAAAAACTGGCCCGCGAGGCGATGCCCGACGTCAAGTTGCCGCGCTACACCGGCGGCTACCATGAAGACGCTGCGATTCACGTCAGCCGGGCGGTTGTGCAGCACACCGCTCTGTTTGGCAAGCCGCCCATCGGCATGTGGCCGGCTGAAGGCAGCGTTTGCCAGGCGATGTTGCCATTGCTCGCGCAACACGGCATTCGCTGGATTGCCACCGACGAAGAAATCCTGCGCCATTCGACACAAGGTTTCGTCAGCCGCGATCAGCATGGCCATGTCGTGAACCCAGAGCACATGTATCGAGCGTACAAGGTCCGCGAAGGCGAGGCCGAGCTTGACATCGTCTTCCGCGATCACGCCTTGAGCGACATGATCGGATTTCATTACCAACGCAGCGATCCAGTCACCGCCGCGCAGGATTTTGTCAGCCACCTGCAGAACATCGGTAAGGCTGTCGGCGGTCACGAGCCGGCCCTGGTCAGTGTCATTCTCGACGGCGAAAACTGCTGGGAGCATTACCCCGGCGGCGGAGTCATGTTTCTGCGCGAGCTGTATCGCCGCTGCACTACAACAGCGGGTGTCCGTTCCGTTGCCCTCGGCGATTTCCTTGAGAATAATCCGCCACGCGATACGTTGCCGCATCTGTTCGCCGGCAGCTGGATTAGCCACAATTTCGCCATCTGGATCGGTCACGAGGAAGACAACACTGCTTGGGATGCCTTACACCGGGCCCGCGAACATCTGCGCGAGCGTTCGCATGCCGTGCTGGCGCCGCCCGAAAAACTAAGGCAAGCATGGGAAGAATTGTACATTGCCGAGGGCAGCGATTGGTTTTGGTGGTACGGTGACGATCACTCCAGCGCTCAGGACGCATTATTCGATTACCTGTTCCGCAAGCATTTGCAGAACATTTATACCCTGCTCGGGGACACGCCTCCCGCCGATTTGTCCAAGCCGATCAGCAAGCGCGTGCAGCGGCCGACCTACAGTTTGCCCCGCGCGTTGCTGGACGTGCACATCGACGGCTTGCACACGTTTTTCGAGTGGACCAGCGCCGGCCATTACCCGACACAAACCCTGCGCGGCACCATGACGGAAGTCACGCCGCGGGCGATCAAGGAGATCTTTTTCGGATTCAGCCTCGATGCCCTGTTCATTCGCCTGGACTTGGAGGGCCGCGCAAAGCAGGATTTGCAGGATTTCACGGCTCTGCGCATCAATTTCGCGGAACCTGCCGATTGGCAAGTTTTGATCACCTGGCCCGCTGACGCATCGCCCAAGGCCGAATTACTGCACACCGGCAAGGTGCAACGCCAGCCCGGCGCTGCTACGATTGCAGTGGGCCTTGATAAGATTCTTGAGACGTCGATCCCGTTCGATTTGCTCGGTGTCAAGGTCGGCGAGCCCGTCCAGTTTTTCATGGAATTGCTGGAAGGCACGCAAAGCCGCGACCGTGTGCCTCGCGAGGGCGCCATCCAACTAACCCGGCCAGGCCCGGATTTTGAATTACGCATGTGGGACGTATAAAAAGTCCGGTGTCCGGTGTCCGGTGTCAAAAAGCCAAGAAACCACGGATGATGGTTTCAGGCTGTTGATTCTGGACACCGGACACCGGACACCGGACACCGGACGATTTATTATGGACCGTACTCTCCAAGGTTTCGCTTCTTCACTGCGGAGTTTGCCAATGCCGGAGCTGCGCAAGGACCCCATCGTGGGTCGCTGGGTCATCATCGCCACCGATCGCGCCAAACGTCCGGTGGCGGCCAAGGTCGAGCCCCTGGCACAGGCCGGCACGTTTTGCCCCTTTTGTGAAGGCAGCGAAGTCGGCACTCCCAACGAGATTCTGGCCTATCGCGACCGCAACACCCGGCCTAACGAAAAAGGCTGGCGGGTCCGCGTTGTGCCCAACAAATTCCCCGCCCTCCAGGTCGAAGGCGATCTCAACAAACGCGGCGACGGCATCTACGACAAGATGAACGGCATCGGCGCCCATGAGGTCATCATCGAGTGCCCGCATCACGAGATAACCATGGCCAACCTCAGCGAGGAGCAAATCCGCGAGGTGCTGTGGGTTTACCGCGACCGCCTCGTCGATCTCAAAAAAGACCATCGCCTGGTCTTTGGCATGATCTTCAAAAACGTCGGCAGCGCCGCTGGCGCGTCCCTGGAACACACCCACTCGCAACTCATCGTGACGCCCATCGTGCCCGTCAATGTCTGGGAAGAAATGACCGGCTCGCTGGAATTCTTCAACTATCGCGGCCGCTGCATTTATTGCGACATCGTCCATCAAGAACTGGCCGCGGAAAAACGCATCATCCTGGACACGCCGAATTTCCTGGCCTTCGCCCCCTTCGCCAGCCGCTTTCCGTTTGAGACCTGGATCGTCCCCAAACACCATAACAGCCACTACGAAAACATCCAAAAGATCGAAGTGGATGAACTGGGGACCGTGCTGAAAACGATTCTGTTGAAACTGGAATCCGCATTGGACAAGCCGTCCTACAACTACATCGTGCACACCTCGCCGTTCGACACGCAGACGTTGCCGCATTACCACTGGCACATTGAAGTGATTCCGCGTTTGACGCGCGTGGCCGGCTTCGAATGGGGCACCGGGTTTTACATTAACTCGGTGCCGCCTGAACAGGCGGCCGAGTTTTTGCGGCAGACGGAAGTGGATTTGACGCCGAAACGCTGATGCCGCTTGTGGCTTGGCAGGCCCGCCCAACACTTACGTCAAACAATGCGTCCCATGCGTCACTGCCCCTCCCGCCCGAAGCGCTGCTGTCACCAGCACCGCCTCGGCAATCTCCGCCTCGGTGCAGCCCGCTGTCTTGGCGCGCTGCGAATGAATCTCAATGCAGTAAGGACACTGCGTCGTCAAAGCCACGCCCAGGGCGATCAACTCCTTGGTCTTGGCCGGCAATGCTCCATCTGCCATGGCGGCTTTGTCGAATGCCACGAAGCCCTGCCAGGCGGCGGGGGCAAGTTCTCCGTACTTCTTCAACTTTTTCATGTTGGACATGTCGTACATGGCATACGCTCCTTTTGCGATGGTGTTGGAAAACGGCGCTTTGACCGTCATGTGATTGCGAACAGATTACATTTTATTGGCAAGTTTAAGTCCTGCGAGACTGGCGGTGCGGGCATTTTACAATTGTTTGTGCGTGGCCGGTTTCAAGCAGGTTCCAGGCTAGCGCACGCTGGCACGGCCGGACAAAAACGTTGCAGCAGCCCCGCTACGCGAATCAAGGTAAATCGTGACTCGAGCCGTCAGCACGCGTGAGCAGGCTGCTGAGCTGACCCGTTCCGCCCGGAACGAGGCACTTGGCCGCGCCATCCTGACCGACGGTCGCGGCATCCCTAGAATCGCACTCAGCGGCTGGAGGCGTTCCGTTCGGACGGCTCCACGCCCGCCACTTCTTGGAGACAAACATGAAAACGATCCTCTCGGCGACGTTGGTACTCGGGCTCTGTGGCTTAACGATCGCGCAGGGCGAGAAAGCAGACCCGGTCGGAACGTGGAAATGCGAGTACGAGATCGGCGACATGAAGCGGGAGTCCACCCTGAAGATCACGAAGACCGGGGACAAGCTCGCCGGGACGATGAGCTGGCCGGACCAGAAGGAGACGCCCCTCAAGGACGTGAAACTGAAGGACAAAGACCTGACCTTCTCTGCCGTGCGCGAGTTCATGGATAACAAAATCGACATCGAGTACAAACTCACGATCACCGGGGACAAGCTGAAAGGGAAAGGTTCAGCGGAATTCGGGGGCAATAAGCAGGAGTTCGACATCGAGGGGAAGCGAGAGAAGAAAGACAAATAGCGCATTCCAACTGGTGGCAAGCAGGCCAACCATTCGAGAGCCCGGCTGCCGCGGACGGCAACCGCTTCAAACAATGGGAGCCGCGCTCACACGGCCACGGGTGGGGCCGAAAGCGGCCACGCCACTAGCAAAACGGGGCCAGAACCTCGCGTGCATGAGGTTCTGGCCCCGCCTTTCATTGACCACCCCGTTAAAATAATTACATGAAGCGCATAATGCTCAAATCGAAGATCCACAGGGCCACGGTGACCGATGCCAATGTCGATTACGAGGGCAGCCTTTCGCTCGACTCGACGCTGATGGCCGCCGCCGATATTTTGCCGCATGAAGAAGTCCATGTCTGGAACGTGACTCGCGGCACGCGGCTGCAGACCTATGCCATCGCGGGCGAACCTGGCTCAGGCGTCGTCTGCGTCAACGGGGCCGCAGCCCATCTGGCTCGCCCTGGCGATCTCGTCATCGTGGCCACGTTTGCGGCCCTGGACGACACGGAAGCCCTGCTCCACCTTCCCAAAATCGTGTTGGTGGACGCAAACAACCACATCAAGCAAATCGACCGCCAGGCACAAGGCGGGCCGGACCATTCTTGGCAGAAGTGAGGCGCAAGGCCCTAAGCCCGCCACCTGTTGTGCCCCTCACTTCTTACCCACCCGCCGCCGCTCACTGTCCACATACGCCAGCAACTCCTTCGCAAACGGATGCGCAAGCTGCACCAGCGCCGCGTCAATGTCTTCCAGCGGCATCTGCAGCAGCAAAGCATCGTCGCCATCGGCGAAGGCGGGACCCAGGCCGCTGAAGTAAAACCCGTCCTCCTCCGCGGCATGGCAAACCTCGGCGGTCCCCGTCTGGCTCAAGGGAAGCTCCAGGGTTAGCGCTTTCATGGCTGAATTCGGGCGCAGATCCCGGCAGGCTTTACGCACCGCCGCAACGGTATCGCTCCCCACTCGACGAACACGAATGTTCGCCGTGCCCACGGCCGCTTCGCAAACCACGGCGAGTTCACCCGGTCCCCTGGCAGGCGCACTCTCAGTGAGCTCGACCGCCACGCCATATTGTTGGTAGATGCCGGCAATTCGCTCATGGTGCCCGGTGAGCACGTGAACGACTTTTTCCCGCGGCCGCAGAAACTTGAAATAAATCGCAAAACTCATCCGCTGCGTCAGTGGCTCCGGCATGTTATGAAAAGAACTCGGCCACAATCCCAGGGCCACGCCGCAGGGATGGGCCCCAAAGTGCTCCTCGGCCTTTTGGCTGAAAACGTGATTGGTGACGGCATAGCCCACCAGGCCCGTCAAACCGTCGCGGATTGCCTCCTGCCGCAGCAACACCCGCATCTCTTCCAGCAGATTATGATGGCGATACTCCGGCTGCACCAGCGCATCGCTGGACTCCGCCACCGCTTCCAGATGCGGCCGCTCCAGAGCGTAATGGCCAACGACATTGCCATCCGCATTCACGGCCACCACGGAAACCAGCTTGCCGGCCTGGTTCAAAGCGACAATTTGCTCCGGGCTGTACAGGTCGCGCGGGTAGTAGGAATCCGCGTAGACCAGTGTGACCAGCCGGGTCACGCCCGGTGCTTCCCACGGGCCGAGGCGGCGAATGGTTACATTTGGAATTGCTGCGTCGGTGGAAGATGGTGTAGTCACGGCTGAGTCCTCGCTTGGCATGCCATGCTCAGGGTTTTGCGTGGGTATGCTAGCGACAGTGGTAAGAGAAGGCCGCAAGCCAAAATAGAAGGTTTGTCATGCCCCTGCTAAGCCGCGGGCAGGCACTCCAGCCACCTTGGTTGATTCTTTAAGTGCCGTAGCCCGCGTTCGCGGCGGGCAATCGAAAAGTCAATGTCTAAACGCCTTCAACAGCCAACAAGGCACGCAGCCCTCGCGCAATCAAGGCGTCCCGGCTAAGCCGTTTCTTTTTGGCGAGCGTTGTGCAGCGTTGGAGAAGGTCCTTGTCGAGGCGAACCGCGATGATTTGCTCGGCCCTGCCATTGGTGTGGGCAGTGCCTTTGGCCTTGGCGCGTTCCCAGCGGGCCTTCATCTCGGCCGTCATAGGTTTGGCGTGATCAAATACTTTTTCCTCTTCAAATTCCTTCGTGGCTTCGCGCAACTCTGCGGTCGTCATTTCCCAATAAGGCTTGGCATTTTTCTTTTGGCTCATTTTCGAGTCCTCCTGCGAAAGCGTCTTTTTTCGCGATCGTTAAGCGGCCGAGCATGAATGACAAAAACCGCATCATCGGGATCAAGAATGTAGATGACTTGCAAAAACCGGCCACCTGAGCCGCGACTTGCCGCCGGGTGTCATGCCCGCGGCTTTGTGGCACCCGGCATCTAAGCTCTACTTCCCATCCGTTTTGGCATTTCCCACGAAGCCAGCTGCATAACCAGCCATCTTCACCATGAATTGCAAAAAACCGCGATAAGCATCAACTGGGCGTTTGGGATCTTGCCAAACTTCAATAATGCCGGCCACTTCTTTGTTGCAAACAATGGGTGCGAAAAGGACTAAAAAAACTGTGTGATTGCCAGGTGCGATTTGCTTGGGATCCGGTGTGCCTAAAAAGCTATTGGGCGGCACCATGCATGGTTGCGCTTTGGCCAAAACCTCGCGGAGCAGTTCGTCATGAGATTGTTGGTCTTTTACATTTTGCGGCGACACCAATGCCGCTCGCATGTTTATCTGGTACTCGAGCATCAATTGGCCATCGTCCGTGAGCACCCATATAGCCCCAGCCGGTGCAGCCATCGCCACCAGCAATCGTTGTAGAAATTCTCCGTAGTATGTTGTCTGGTCGAGATTCTCCTCAGATAACCGGCCGATTTCCGCTGCTAACCGCACAACCTCTAATCTCGCTTCCTTTGCGAGGCCGGGACGATTTGTGAACCACAGCAACGAACCACAATGCGGGCAGGGCGCATCAGGCGTTGGAAAACTCGACGGATCAACCGTCGGCGTCTTTCCGCACACCGGGCATCGGTGCGGAACTCCTTCAGGTGTGCATGATGCATTGGACATAGCTTTCAACGTACATGCTGGAAGAGCGGGACGCAATGGCGTCGGTAAGTGAGAGTGCTTCTTTCGAATACGCAAAAAAACGTCCAGGCCAATTGCCGACGCGCGCCACCAGCACAACGCCATCCAATTCCGATTTTCCTTGACCCCTAGTCCATTCAGACTAAAATTAGATTAACCGGTCTAATTCTCCCTCCGGGCAAGCTAGCATGAACAACCACCGTATCGACATCGCCGCGATTCGCAAGCAGCAGATCGTCGAGGCCGCCGTCGCCGTCATCGCCGAGCAGGGGCTGCACAACCTGTCGCTGTCGGAGATCGAAACCAAGGCCGGCATGAAACGCGGCCAGCTAACCTACTATTTCAAACACAAGGAAGACATACTGCTGGCGGTTTTCGACCGCGTGCTCCAGCTGATGTACCAGCGCATGGGCCGGCCGCCGGGATTGGACGAGCAGGATATTCCCAAGAGCGGCTGGGACGTGACGAAATACTTGCTGGAAGCCCTGGTGACCAAGCCGCCGGTCAGCCCCGAGTTTCATTGCCTGCAATACACGTTTCTGTCGCAGATCGGCTACCGCGAGGACTTTCGCCAGCGCCTGGCCAAGCTCTACGAGGAATGGCGTGGCAACATGGCCAAGGGCCTGGCCGCCGATCTGGGCAACAAAAACGGCCACGGCAAAGTGCCGCCGCGGGCGATGGCGACGCTGATCCAGGCCCTGCTGCACGGCCTGGCCATGCAAGCCGCGGCCGACCCCAAAGCGTTCAACGGCGAAGAAATGATGAACCTTTGCGTCGATGTCCTGGGTAGTTACTTGGGCATGCATAAAACACAACCGTCATCTCCGCGGAAAGCGGCGAAAACTAAACCGGCGTCCCACGGCCGCGGCAAAACGACCAACGGCGCCCACACTTCACTCCCTCGCCCCATTGGGGAGAGGGCCGGGGTGAGGGGCAAGAGGTGATACCGTGAACGAATCTGTTCCCAATCCCAATCGCGAACCCGCCGCGACGGACCCGAGCCGCAATGGCCCGCTGTCGCTGCGCGACCGCGTCAAATCACTGCGCCTGCCGGATCGCCCACCGGCAAGGCGTTCGCCGCTGGCGCTGTTGCCCTGGGTTTTATGTGTGGCTTTCCTCATCAGCACGATAGTGATGGCCATGCGCGCGCCCGGCGGTGATCCCAGCGGCGCCGATGCCGTTGCCAAGGCGGAGCGTGAGAAATCGCTCGCCGCCGTGGGCAATGCGTCCACCCTGAAAGAGGGCGACGTGATGCTCGAAAACAAGGGCTATATCGTGCCCATTCACAAGATTCAAGTTAGCCCCAAGGTCGGCGGCATGGTTGTATCACTGCGTTTCGAGGAAGGCATGATTGTCGAGAAAGACGCCGTCCTCGCGGTCTTGGAAGACATCGAATTCAAGTCGGACCGCAATCGCTCCAAGGCCCAGGTTGAAGGCGCCCGCAATCGCTATCAAGAGCTGGCCATGAGTTTGGAATTCCAGATCAAACAGGCCGAGGCCGATTTGGAGGACGCCAAGGCCCAATTTCAAAACGAATATGTGCAGCTTCAGAGCGAAATAAACTCCAAGGAAGGCACAGCCGTGGTGGACGTGCAGAAGCGCAAGGCCACCGTCGAAGCCAAGAAAGCCCGCGTTTCCTGGCACACCAATCAGGTGGACATGATTAACAAAGGTTCGCTGGCCCACAAAGTCGCCGCGGCCAAGGGCGACCTCGAGTTGTACGAAGCCGAGCTCATGAAAGCCCAGTGGAAACTCGACAACTGCGTTGTCAGAGCACCTGTGACCGGTATGATTTTGACCAAGCAGGCTGAGGAAGGCAGCTTGGTCAATCCTTCCGCTTTTTCCAACGGCCTGTCCGCGAGCCTGTGCGACATGGCCGACCTGGCCGAACTGGAAGTCGATCTGGCGATTCCCGAACGTGACGTGGAACGCGTCATCAAGTTCCGCCTGGAGAAGAGGTATGCCCAGCTGTGCCAGGTGCGGGCCGATGCGTTTCCCAAGAAAGTGTTCGAGGGTTATGTGTCGCGCATCATGCCGACGGCCGATCAATCGAAAGCCGCCGTGCCGGTCCGGGTGAAAATCGTTATCAAACCCGAGGAAGCGGGTCTGTTCTTGCGACCGCAGATGAATGCCGCCGTGACGTTTCTCAACGCGGAATCGACCTTCCCAGTTGCCACGCCGGTCTTTGACCATCAACTATTGCCGGGCGCCGGCAAAGCGAAAAAGAAGTAATCTCCCGGAGATTTCGGAATGTCAGCCGATCCGATTGTCCGCATTCGCGGCGTCCACAAATTCTTCACGCGGGGCAGCGAGCAGATCGATGTCCTCAACGACCTGAACCTGGAAGTGCCCGAAGGCGAGTTCCTCGGCCTCATGGGCCCGTCCGGCTCGGGCAAAACCACCTTGCTCAATCTGATCGCCGGCCTTGATCGCCCGAGCGAGGGCGAAGTCTGGATCGGCAACAGTTGCGTGTCGAAAATGTCGGAAGCCCAACTGGCCCGCTGGCGCACCCGCAATATCGGTTTCATCTTTCAGTTTTACCATTTGCTGCCGGTTTTGACGGCCTTTGAAAACGTCGAGTTGCCGCTCATCCTCCTGCCTTTGAGCAAAGCGGAACGCCATCAACAAGTGATGACTGCGCTCGATTTGGTTGGTTTGTCCGACCGCCTCAGCCATCGCCCCGGCCAGCTCTCCGGCGGTCAACAACAACGCGTCGGCATCGCCCGCGCTATTGTCACAGACCCGACATTAATCGTCGCCGACGAACCGACCGGCGATCTGGATTCCCGCTCGGCGACGGAAATTCTCGATCTCCTCGGCGAATTGCAGAAGAGCCTGCACAAGACAATTTTGCTGGTGACCCACGATCCAAGGGCGGCCGAGAGAGCATCACGGATTTTGCACTTGCACAAGGGCCAGTTGGTCGAGGCGGGCGCGGACGGCGTCAAAACATCGATCCGGGCCGAATTGCCGAGCGGCGCCCTACCGGGCACGCCGGACACCGCCATTCGCGCCGAGCAACGCTAACGCAGATTATTCATGGGAGACCTGCCCGATGTCATTGTTAACCATCATCACCCTGGCCATCAGCATCGCCGTCCTTGTGGCGGCCGCGGTCGTCTTGGTGCTGAATCCTCGCTTGTTTTTGCTCATCTACCGCAACCTCGGCCGCAATTTCCTGCGCACCTCGCTTACCTCAGTCGCCATTGTCGTGCTGGTAATCATGGTCACCATGATCTGGACCGTCGTTTCCTTCCTCGACGCTTCCACCGCCGAGCAAAGCCAGAACATCAAACTCATCGTCACCGAACGCTGGCAGTTGCCCAGCCAGATGCCGTCGTCCCACGCCGATTACATGGACCCCGAAAAGCCCAACGCCATCCTGCCGGAACTGAAACCCTACGTCGGCAAGGACGATTTCATGACCTGGTCCTTCTACGGCGGCAGCACCGAAAAAGACCCGTCCAAGCGGACGCGGGACAATCTCGTTTTCATGTTCGCCATGAATCCCGAGCACATCCGGCCCATGATGGACGATTTGCAAGACCTCGACCCGAAAATCATCGAGCAAATGCAAAAGGACGAATCGCTCGTGTTGCTCGGCAAGGAACGGCTCGAGATGATGAACATGAAAGTCGGCGACAAGTTCACTTTGGTAAGCATGAACTACAAGGGCATCGACCTAAAATTCACTGTGGGCCCTGTGCTGCCTGGTAACCGCTACAATCTTATGGGCATCATGAATGCCAATTACTTCAACCGGGGCTTTGACACTTACCGAACAGAAAACAAAAATCAACCCCATCCCCTGGAAAATCGGAGACTTAATCTCATCTGGCTACGCGTCCGCGACAAGGACGCCGTGGCCAAAGTGGGCGGCATTATCGAAAACTCGCCAACGTTTTCGGACCGGCCGCTCAAATGCGAAACGGCGTCTTCCGGCATCGCGGCGTTTTTGGACGCTTATCGCGATCTGCTCTTCGGCATGAAGTGGCTGTTAGTACCCGCGATACTCATCAGCATGACGCTGGTGATCTCCAACGCCATTGCCATCACCGTCCGCGAACGCCGCACCGAAATGGCGGTCCTCAAAGTGCTCGGCTTCCGACCGCTGCAAATCCTCGTCATGGTGCTGGGCGAAGCGGTCCTCGTCGGCGGTCTCAGCGGCTTCATTGCCACACTCGGCAGCATCGCCATCATCAACTGGGTCTTTGGCGGCATCCCCTTCCCCATCGCCTTTTTCCCGGCTTTCACGGTACCATTGGATGCGCTGGCCTGGGGTTTCGCCATCGGCGCCGGCACCGGATTACTGGGTAGCTGCCTGCCCGCCTGGACGGCCCGGTCGGTCAAAGTCTCTGAAGTCTTCGCAAAGGTGGCGTAAGGACCATGCTGAAAACAATCGCCATTTATCTGATTCTGGTGTTTTTCGGCCTGGTCATGCTGAGCCTGGTCCTGGCCGTCACGGTGTCGCTTGCCGTCAGCCTGAGCGCCATTGTTTACCGCTTGATCCCCGGCCCCAATGTGCCGTTCGGCTACAACCTGCGCAACATGTTCGTGCGCTGGAAAAACACGGTCGTCACCGCCGCCGCCTTCGTGGTCGTCATTGGCCTCTTGGTCGTCATGCTGGCGTTCGTCAACAGCATGTATCGCCTGACGCAAGGCAGCGCCCGGCCCGGCAACCTGATGCTCCTCCAGGACGGATCGAACGACGAGTCGTTTAGCAGTTTGCCGCCCACGGTGGAACTGGGCAGGCTGCCGATGGACGTCCAAAACGCGATTCCCAAAAACAAAGACGGCGAGCATATGGCGACCAAGGAAGTCTACGTCGTCGTCAATCAACCAATTCCCAACGCTCCGCCCAGTGGCAAGCAGCGCCGCTTCGTCCAAATGCGCGGCATCGACAAATCCTGGATCGCCGCCTCCGTCCACGGCATCGAACTCCAAGACGGCAAATGGTTCTCGCAGGAAGGCCTCCGCAAAATCGCGGCCGATTCCGCCTCCGGCAAAGATTTCAGCCCCACGGCCCTGACCGCGCTGGCCGGCGTCGCCGCCCCCGCCGCCGCCCCTGATGACCGGGCCATCGAAGTCGTGATCGGCGCCGGCATCGCCAAGGAACTGGGCACGGACAAGGACATCACAACCGGCAAGCCGCGCGGCACCATCAAAGTTAGTGACATACTGGACATCGGCGGCCGCAAATGGATCGTCACCGGCATCATGTCCACCGGCAACTCCAGCTTCGCTTCAGAAATGTGGTGCCGTGACACGATTTTGCAAGAGCAGTTCGGCCGCCGCAATTCCTACAGCACCTTCGTCATCGCGCTAAACGACCCCGTGCTGGCCGAAAAAGTGTCGAAGGAACTGAAAAACTACAAAGAACTGTCCGTCAACGTCATGACCGAAAAAGAATACTACGCCAACCTCAACGCCACCAATCAGCAATTCCTGTTTTCGATCATCGTGGTCGCGATCATCATGGCCGTCGGCGGCGTGCTCGGCGTCATGAACACCATGTTCGCCGCCATCAGCCAGCGTGCCAAGGACATCGGCGTCCTGCGCCTGCTCGGCTACACTCGCTGGCAAATCCTGGTTTCCTTCCTCCTGGAATCTCTTTCCATCGCCTTCATCGGCGGCATCATCGGCTGCGCCCTGGGTTACTTCCTCGCCGACGGCGTGACAGCTTCCAGCATCGTCAGCGGCGGCCAGGGCGGCGGCAAAAGCGTCATCCTGCGCATGTCCGTGGATGCCGCAACGCTCGGCTTTGGGTTGTTGCTCACTTTTATCATGGGCTCCGTGGGCGGTTTCGTGCCGGCGCTGTCGGCGATGCGCTTGCGGCCGCTGGAATCGCTGCGCTAATTTGGCGACGCACCTGGAAGTTCAACCATGAGTGCAAGAAACCCAGGCGTTACTACGGCCAGTGTGGCAAGGCCTTTCATTGTTGTCTCGGCCGCACCCAGGAAACGCAACGCAAGAGCGGCACCCTGTTTTTGCAGCATTTCAGCAGGTTTGTCCAAATCCAGAAGGGCCGCGGCTCTCTTGATGAGACGCATCACTTGGCCGCCTTACGTTTGCGGGCGCGGGCATGGACGCGGCGTTTTAGCTCATCCCAGCCCGCCGGCGTCATATCACTGGCCTGGGACTGCAACCCCTCTAGCAGCAAGGCGTCTACATTCGCACGGGCTTTGCGCCTCTGCGCCTCGCGCACCAATTCGCGGATGAATTCGCTCGCGGTGCCGTAGCCCCCGGCGGCGACTTCGGATTCCACGAAATCCTTCATTGATTCGGGCAGGGATATGTTCATGGTTCGCATGGATCACCTCCGGCGTCCACATGGCGGCAATGGCATAATTTGTCAGATTATGCCAAGAACAAGGCCGGTAGTCATACCGAGGCTCCCTGCACATGTGTCCCAAATGCAAGTACCTGATCACGAGAGAAATCAACGAGGGCGTCATCGTTAGGATCAATGAACCCCGCTCCGCCGTCACTAAAGGCAACGGAAGGCTGTTTGACGACGATCTGGCGTCCATCTGCCCAAACGACAATAAACGGTTGGAATGGTCGCCGTTCCAAGTATTTCCGCAACGGTGATTCGAATTCGTATTTGCGCATGACGATTTCTCCATTGTTCCCACTCAATCGTCGCCGGGATGCCAAATCGGCCGCAGTCATCATGAAGCACCGCTAGTATTTTCGAGTGGCAGGTTCTTTCTCTCTCGTCGGCGTTTAGCCCCCACCAAGTAGTAAGCAAACATCTCCGCCAGCACAATCGTCCAGACGCTCCACCCGATGATCAGCAAAAACCAGTGCCTGTTCGCCGCTTCTCGGCGCGTTAACAGGTCGGCAAATAACTCCTTGAGGAAATAATCACCGACCAAAAAATCGAGGCTGGCCCAAAGCATGGTGGAAATGAGTGCGCCAACCGCCAGGCAATTGCGCTTGTCCCGCCAGGAAACAACGCTCAATCCGAAACGTGTCACTGAATTCCGGGGAGCCACGGCGCGTCGCGCAAACCCATAGCCGAAAAGCAATGCCAGGCCGCACATGATTACCAGCCATCGGGATTCCCAGGGGTCCGCCGGGGATGGGAAACCGTGCTGATAAGCAATCGCAAAAGGAGCGAGGATCTTCTCGGTCATTGGGTTGCTCCCTGAAACATGCTAAGGC
>DASRAT010000997.1:0-5654 GCA_035638015.1 Gemmataceae bacterium
TGGGCGGGATGCGTTGGGGTGAAGACGGATCCGATGCCATAGCCCACCTCCGCGCCCTTTATCGCAGTGAACCGGACCAGTGGGAGACGTTCTGGGCCATCGCGGCGTAGCTTCGGATACCTATTAAAATGACGCTTACCCCGTAGGTCGGGTTTCCTGAGCCGCTCGCGCCGCGGCGGCTCAGGAGGTCCCTCTTTCATGGTGGTCAGGAAAGTTGGATACCTGACCAGCATTATTTCTGACTAGCCCAAAGCGGCACGGCCATCTTGAATTCCTGGCCGCGGGCGTGGACGATGTGCTGGAAGGGAGCGTAATACCTGGGCGGGCTAAGCAAGGGGAACTCACGGCCTTCCTTGTCGACAATCTCGTGTTCGTATGGAGTTCCGGTTACGGGATTGATGGGCAATTCCGCAAGATATTTGGGGGCTATATCAGCCAATTTGGCCGGCATTTTGCCTTCTCCGATGCGATACTTGCAAATGCCAAACACCACTTTGGAGGCGTAAAGTTCCTCCAAAACCTCGGCGGCATCCAAGCGGTCCTTGATCTTCTTGATGTACGCAAAAGCTCGCGAGGGGCGAACAATGGCGCCCCATTCATGGGCGCTGAGGTCCGATCCTGGCCGATCCTTGGGCGGCAAGCCGGTGCCCAGGGCATTCTGCGCTAGCCGGTCATCGGGTGCTTTCAAGCGGATGTCATTCCAGCTAAGCCTTTTCCAGTCAGGTTTGTCGTGCTCTTGAGTCAACCCGGTAAAAATCGCCCGCAAAGCGCGTTGCTGCCGCTCTTTCTCCCACGGCACGTGGGCAGCCGTGTTGAATACCTTGTCAGCCAGCGTGTTGCCCTGGAACAATTGTGGCTCGTGGGTCAGGTGAACCATGTATTCGGCATGCAGGGCCAAGATCATGGCGGGCCTGTTTTGCAGATGCTTGTCCAACACCTTTTCGCCCGCGTCCACCAGCTTTTTGTCGGGACCCGCTGCCTTGAGCCATAACAACAAACCATCGAGCGCGGATTCCTCCAGGTGCACGGCTTCCCAGTAAACCACGGTCGGCGTGCATTGCGTCATCTGACGCGACAGGGCAAAGGCCATGTCGATGTAATAAAGACCACCCAGCGGATCACCCCGGGCCTGCAATTGCAAACCCCGCCCCACCAACAAACGAGCCATGAAGTTGCCGTCCTTGGTGAATTGAGGCGGTGTCGCGGCCGGATTGGAAAAACGCGGATCTTGCACCATGCCAAGGGGCAAATTGGCCGCCAATTCCGCCTTGACCAGCCATTCGCGTTTGCCTCGAGCGCGGCCCATCCAACCGCCGTCCCAATCGTACTCGCAAACCTCATCAAGCCACTTGCCAAACTCCTTGTCGTTGGCGGGCCAACCCTTATGAATCAAAACCTCCAAGGCCGCGAGAAAACCGCCCTCGCCGCGCAACGTCTTGGTGGCAGTCGGATCGACCGGATAAACTGGAGATGTGGGCGATCCCAACTCTCTTTCTCGCGCCGTCGCCGTGACACGTGACATGCCAGAGCTAACGCGCGCCAGACGCGCGCTTGGGCGTTTCTTGAGCTCATCCAGTTGTTGTCCGAATGCAATCATGTCCCTCGGTTCGCCAACATCAGGCACGCCAAAGGCACGCTGTGCGAAGAACCCCGCCATACAAAGCACGATCGCGACTCCGGCACATGACAAACCGATCACCGGCTTCAACATTGTGAGGCGATCGGAAAGCCATGAACGCGTCGCCACAAAGGTGGCTGCCAACAAGATGACCGGGATCACAGCCAACCATCCATAAGTCACGCCGCCGAAAAGCAGCGACGGCCCCATCAAGGTCGTCACCAGCGCGGCCACAATGGCGCCCAGGATCAAGGCCACGGCGGGCCGGCGCGCGATCATGCCAAAGAACTGACCAAAGCAAAAGCCGTAGAGCGGCCAAAAGGCCAGAAGCTGCAAGGCGTCAGAGACATCGGGAGCATAGTATTGAGAGCCCAGCCACTCGGTCAAACGGAGGTGCCAATCCCCGGCTTCCATCATTGCTGTTTGAGCATTGGCGGCCAGCGCAGGCGCCGTGTTCAGAAAGCCAAACCAGCCGAGTATCGTATCCACGGGCGCCGCCAGTCCCATGCCCGAGGCGACACGGTGCGCCCGATCGGCGCCCCAGCTCAGCAGGGCATCTCCATACCAGGCCAGCACGGTAAGCGCTGCCGCCGCCACACCCCAAAAGACGACTTTGACGACCCATAGCCGTCCCGGCGGAAAGCGCTGACTGCCCAGGAATCTGACGCCGTCTTTTTGATCAGGGCCAAACGCCGCCAAACCGCAAATCACCCCCAGCAACAGTGTTCCCAGGGGCCAAACGATCAAAGGCTCATGGTCAGCTGCCAGGCCCAGCGCCAACGCGCCAACGATGCCGCCCGCCAAAACCAAACGTCCCTGGCGGCGAGCCAACCACATCAACGCTTGCCAGTCGGTCACCACGTCGGCCAGCAGTTTGCCCTTGGAATTGTCGCGCGCGAGTTTCCGCCACAAGTCGTCCCGGCAATAGCAGGCCCATGAAGCATACGTGGCAATGATCGCCAGCAGCACCTTGGGCCAGGTCGGGTCCGAGCCAAGAAAAGGGAAAAACGCCACCAGCATCCAGCTGCCGACCATGAAGCCAATGCCAATCAAGGCGCCTGTCAAAACCGTCCCGGCGATGGCGCCACCCAATAGACCCCACGCCATGGCATCGAGACCAAGTGCAAAGATATACACTGCTTGCTTGAAGGATGCAAAGCCCAGCGCCATGGAGGCCGCGCTCATGCAGATGCCGAGCAGCACCGTCAAGCACACGGCCGACAGAAACTTGGCTGACCACAATTTGCCACGGCGGCCGGTGAGACTGTCCAGAAATGTCTGTGTGCCGTCTTCCTTGTCGCCGGCCAGTACCATGGCACCCGACATCAGGCCAAAGCACAAAACGGCGAACATAGCGGCCCGGTAAAGCGGCATCTGGATACGCGGGTCTTTGAACACCGCGAATACGTTGGTTGAGCGGCCCGCATCCGCCGCCGCGCCAGGCATGGTTGCCCTGCTGGCGGGCGCCTGACCAAGCACTTCGCCCACAGCCACCACCAGCAACAAGCCCACGTCGAGCAACGCCAGCCACAGTGCCCACTGGGTACGATATTCCTTCCACAACAACTTGACGTTCACGATTTGGCCTCCTTCGGCGACACCAGCGCGCAATAGATGTCTTCCAAATGCAGCGAGGTCACTTGCACGTCGTGAACGCCTTCCATACGAGGCAAGGCTTCCAGCGCTTCGCGCTGCGGATCTTTGAGGACAGCTTGAAGTTGCTTGGGCGCCCCGTTGCGCAACAGGACGATGCCATAATTGGCGGGATTTGGGGCCTCCGCTTCATAACGCAGTTGTAATTGCACGATCCGCCGTTTGAGGTCATCCATGGGCGAGGACATCAATAGCTTGCCGTTGGCCATGAACGCCACGTGGTTCGCCACCCGCTCCACCTCGGAAACCTGGTGGCTGGAGATGATGATGGTCCGTCCTTCGGACACCAATCCGATCATGCTGGACAAAAACTCGCGACGCACCATCAAATCCAGGCCCGAGGTCGGTTCATCCAGGATGAGCACCTCGGGTTCGATGGCCATTGCCAGCGCCAAAGAAACCTTGGCGTATTGGCCTTTGGACAACGTCCCAAGTTTCGCTCCCGGATCGAGCGAGAGCTTTTCGACCCAATCGTCATAGCGGCGCGGATAGTCTTCGCCTTGAAATCCTGCCGTGAACCAACCGATCTGGGAGACGGTCATCCAGTCGTAGTAACGCGGCCGCTCGGGGACATAGGCCACGCGCCGCCGCAGCTTGCTGGCCGCGGACCAGCAATCCATGCCCATGATCTTGGCGGAGCCTTTGTCCGGAGGCAGCAAACCGGTCAGCACCCGAATGATTGTGGTCTTGCCCGCGCCGTTTTCGCCCAAGAGGGCGAATATCGCGCCTTTGGGGACCGACAAATCCAACTCGTCCACGACTCGCTTGCCGCCAAAGGTCTTGGTCAGGCCGTGGATTTCAATGACGTTTTCCATCGATTTTCTCCCTGGGTTGGCGCATCCCTTGTAAGGCGGCCAACTCTTCCTCCACCAATCTGCGGATCTCCTCCGGCGGCATCGCGCTGGCCGCCGCTTCGCGCATCGCTTGCCGCATGCGGCCGCGCACCAATTCTTGACGCTTGATTTTACATGTGGCCGGTGCTCGTTCCATCACCACCATGCCCCGCCCGCGCCGCGGCGTCACCACGCCCGCGCGCTCCAGCTCATGAAAAGCCCGGGCCACCGTGTTCGGATGCACTCGCAGTTGCTCCGCCAACTCACGCACGCTGGGAATGAACGTGCTGGCTTCCAACGTTCCCACCGCCACGGCGTAAATCACCTGAGCCACGATTTGTTCGTAGATCGGCGTCGGGCCGTCCAGTTGGATGGAGAAGATCATCGGCCGCTCTGCTTCCATGTGTACCAGTGTAATAGTACATGGTTGTGGCACATGCAATGACGCGAATTCAGCGGCCAGCGCAACAAAAAAAACGGGAAGAAGCAGTAAAGCTTCTTCCCGTGCGAGTCGGAGAATGGCCGTGGCAGCGCTGTCGATTAAAACAGAGCGTTGATTGCACGACCGTTTTCGCCGGCGATGTTGAATGGTCTGCCGATGGGATCGCGAACCTGCGTGCTGGGGTCGATGCCCAAAGCGCGGTAAACCGTGGCGAACAGATCGCCGACGCGGACCGGATCGCGGGAGACCGCCATGCCGTCGGCATCGGTGGCGCCGTAGGCCTGACCGCCGCGCATGGCCCCGCCGCCCACCACCACCGACCAGCACCGCGCCCAGTGGTCGCGGCCTGCGTTTTGATTAATGCGTGGCGTGCGGCCAAATTCGCCCATCCAGAGCACAACCGTGTTGTTCCACATGCCGCGATCTACCAGGTCTTTCACCAGCATCGACATGCCCTGGTCCAGCGGCGGCAATTGCCGTGTCCGCAGTGCGTTGAAGTTTTGCCCGTGGGTGTCCCAGTTGCCCAGGCTGATTTCCACCGCGGAAACGCCCGCTTCCACAAGGCGGCGGGCCAACAATGCTGAGCGGCCGAAGGGCGTGGTGCCATAAGAGTTTAAGGTCGCTTGCGATTCACCCTTGAAGGTGAACACGTCGCCGCTCTTGTTGGCCACCAGGTCAAAGCCCTTCTTGTAAACGTCCTTGTGAGCCAGGGATGCATCAGCAAATTGGCCACGTTCCTCGGGTGTTCGCAAATCGGGAGCACGGTCGGCCATGAAGCCGTTTTCGATGTCGTAGAAAAGCCGCTGCCGACGATGAACGCGATCCATCTTGTCGTTGGCGTTGCCCGGCAAACCGCGCGGCTGCATGTTATCGGGCGGATTGCCCGGATTCTGCACATTGAACGGCGCGAAGTTCATGCCCAGGAAGCCAGGGCCGTCGGCGCCACGGCCGCCGCCAACCGTGAGGTAAGGCGGCAACGAAATCGGTTGATGCCCCTGAAGCAAGGGCGCCTGTTGAGCCACCACGGAGCCGATGGACGGATGCTGCAAAGCGGGGTTCGGCGTATACGAGGTATGCATCAGTTGCGTGCCTCGATTATGATCGCCTT
>DASRAT010000998.1:0-3798 GCA_035638015.1 Gemmataceae bacterium
GCTTTGCAGTTCATCCGTAACGCGCTGTAAAGCGGCCATCAAGCTCACTCCGCCTTCCATGCACAGGACCAACATGTCGAGTGCGTCGGGAAACGCCGAGCGCAGCATTCGCTGCCGTTTCGCGATGCGGTCTTGCAGCCAAATCCGCGGCGCCCACATGCCCAGGGCGCACGCCGACAACGCGACAATGGAAACGGTCTTCAGCGAATAACGGCCCATCACGAAAAGGAAACCGAGAGCAATAGCCGGCAGAATCAGCATTAACAGCCATTTGGCACCCACAAAAAGCGCGGGGGCATGGGCGTGGTAAATGCCCGCCTGGACAAACAACGCACGGATTTGGGCCAGCCGCTCCTCTTCCTTGGGCAGAAACAACGACGGAATCGCCGGCAACTTCGAGGCGTTCCATTTCTTTGGCGTGCTCGTATCCGCGGAGTTCGTTTTCTCGGCCGACAAATCGCGGATGCGCGCCAGCGCACGGCGTTTGTCGCCATAGCTGCGAAGAAAAATCGCGAACCCCAGGCTCCAGGTGACCAGGAACACAATCACAAAAACCAGCATGCCGGCGAGTGCCGAATCGAACATGGCCTGCAATGCCTCAATAGTCGAAGTTCACGATTCTCTGAATCCAGAACACGCCCAAACCCATCAAGGCCACCGTGGCAACCAACAACGAAGTGTGGTCGAACAAAACCGAAACATAGCTGCGATTGATGACCATGAGCACGCCAAACATCAAGAACGGCAAGGAAACCAAGGTCCAACCCTGCAAACGCCCTTCAGCAGTCCAGGCACGCACCTGTTTTCGCAACTGCAGCCGCGTGCGAATCAGGTTGGCGAGCCGTTCCAGGACTTCGGACAGATTGCCGCCGGTTTGCCGCTGGATCATCATGGCCATCGCAAAAATCCGCAGTTCAACGATGCCCGAGCGCTGTGAGAGTTGCTGGAAGGTGACTTCCGGTGATAGGCCCAGATTTTGTTGCTGCTGGCAACTGCCAAACTCGTGAGCGATCGGGTCTTCGAAAGTGTCGGCGACGGCCATCAGCGATTGCGGAACCGATTGGCCGGCACGGATAACACGTGCCATCAGATCAAACGCATTGGGAATTTGCTTGAGGTATTTTTCCCGGCGCGCCTTGCGGCGCTGGTCAGCCAGCACGATCGGCAATGCCGCGCCCACGGCAGCCGCTCCCAGGCCGAACCATAAGCCGCCGATCCACATGCCTGAATAACCCAGGCCCAGCGCAATCGCCACAATGACCGCGAGCAGGAGTAGATGCTTCTTGGAAAAGTGGAGCCGAGCCTGTTCCATCAGAGAAATAAGCTTGTGCTGAAACCCGCTTGGCAGGACAGGGTTCCCCGTCGCGCTGCCATGCCCATAGCTGGCTGCCAAATCCATGTGCTGGTAAAGCTGGGCACTGGAATTGCGCGGCTGGTCTTTACCGAAATTCTCGGCGATGCGGCGGCGCGCTCGCTGCGCGTCGCGTTGAAAATATCGCGACGCTGCGTGAACGCTGCCCACTAGACCGAGAGTGACGGTCAAGAAAACAATGAAAAAGATCGCCATCGCCGCCCCTTGCTGTGACGGTAGGTTTTTCCTTTTGGCAGCCTTTAGCTTGCGCTGCCCACGGCGCGAGCGAACTCGCGTGACATTGCAGGTCGGAATGCGGCGTCGCTGTTGGCGACGCCGTTGAGCACGCGGCGCTCGAAAAGCTCAGGGGGCACATGGGCGCCCAGGGCAGTCAAGCGCTCCAGGCAGTTGGGCCGCAGGCCGGTGGCGTGGAAGCACCCTTGAGCCTTGCGATTCTCGTCAACGCCGGTTTGCTTGAAAACAAAGATGTCCTGCATGGTGAAATTGTCGCCTTCCAGGCCGGTGACTTCCGAGACGCGAGTCACTTTGCGCGCGCCACCCAATAAGCGGCTGACCTGCACGACAATGTGAATCGCCGATGCGATTTGGCGGCGGATCACCCATAACGGCAAATCGAATCCCGCCATGCCCACCATGATTTCCAGGCGGCTGAGAGCGTCGCGGGTGTCGTTGGCATGTATGGTGGTCATGCCGCCTTCATGTCCCGTGTTCATCGCTTGCAACATGTCCAGTGCTTCCTGGCCGCGGCATTCGCCGATGATAATGCGGTCCGGCCGCATGCGCAGGGCGTTGCGTAATAGATCGCGGCTGGTAACTTCGCCTGCCGCCTCAATGTTGTTCGGGCGCGTTTCCAGGCGGCCAATGTGTTTTTGCTGTAAACGCAATTCGGCGGCGTCTTCGATGGTGACGACGCGTTCATCATGCGGTACAAACGCGGATAGCACATTGAGCAACGTAGTTTTGCCGCTGCCGGTGCCGCCGGAAATCAGCACATTCAAACGCGCTTGCACGCAGGCGGCTAGAAAATCCATCATCTCTTGCGGAATGGACTTATTGGCCACAAGATCGGCGGCACGAATTGGTTTGCAGCCAAAACGGCGGATTGATACCAGCGCACCGTCCAGGGCCAGCGGCGGCACGATGGCGTTGATGCGGCTTCCATCAGGAAGCCGGCTATCGACCATTGGGCTGGTTTCATCCACGCGCCGGCCGGCTTGGCCGACGATCCGTTGGACGATGTTCAGCAGGTGTTTGGCGTCATTGAAAGTGATGTCGGTCAATTCGAGCTGACCGTTGCGTTCCACGTAAACGGTTTGGTAGCCATTGATGAGGATATCGCTGATGGTGGGATCATTCATCAGCGGCTCAAGTGGGCCAAGGCCAAACGTTTCGTCAAGGACCTCCGCGACAAGGCGCTCGCGTTCCTGGCGGCTGAGGAGGTTGGAGCTGCGCTGACAAAGGTCATCCGCAACGCGACGCACCTCCACGCGCAGCTGCTCCTTGGTCATGGAACCCAGGGCCGAAAGATCCATTCCCGTCACCAGGCGGTGATGCAATTGCGACTTGAAACGCCGCAAGTCTTCCACAGCGCATAATCCATTGTTGTTGGTTGCGGGATCGTTCCCGGCGGGCGCGGGCGAAGGCATGAGGCGTTGCATTGCACGATTCTCCACGGAAAAAAAGTCTGAAGACCTTTCCTAATGGGCAAACGCAAGCACTTTCGACCCCTGGACGACTGTGGCGCCGCGAGTATCCGCTTCGAGGTTGGCCAGCTCCGACAAACTTTGAGCCAATTTGCAACCTGGTTCCTTGAGCACGACGGGGATGCCGGTGTTGTGGGCGCCGTTCGCGGTTTTCGGATCGTTGGGCACATAGAACGCGATCTTCTGACCCAGCGCCTCTTCCACTTCATCAGGCGGCAATTCATTGGGCTGGCCGAAACGGTTGGCAACGAGACGGATCTTGCGCCGGGCAACGCCGAGATTGTCGAGATGTTCGAGACTGCGGCGGGCATTGCGCAGACCGGCAAATTCCAATCGGAAGACCAACAAAAGGTGTGTCGTCTGTTGCAGCACTTTGACTTGTTCATCGTGGAAACAATCTTCCAGATCGACCACGACGTGGGAATAAATCTTGCGGGCCATATTCAGTGCCAGGCTAACGCCCTCGGGGCTGACCGCGCGGGAATCGGTCCACTGCGGCGGCGCACTGAGAAGGTGGATGCCTGCATCGTGCCGCGTGAGCGTCTTCTCAAACATGGCCCGATCGAGCCGAGACTGGTTAAGGCATAAATCGGCCAGCGTGAATTGCGGCTTGACGTCGAGCATGCCGTCGAGATCGCCGCGGCCGGGATGGAGATCGACGAGGCAGCACTGCTGGTGTTTCTTGGCCAGCGTGGCGCTCACGTTGACTGCCAGGGTGCTGGC
>DASRAT010000999.1:0-4561 GCA_035638015.1 Gemmataceae bacterium
CGCAACTTCGTTCAGGCTGTTTTCCTGGCACTGGAAAACCCCAACGCCGTGGGCCAGGTTTACAATCTCACCGACGGCGAATTCGTCTCCAAGCGCAATTTCATCGAAGCGATCTGCGACGCCCTCAATCTCGACAAGCCAACCGGCAAACCGCCCCTGTGGCTTGCAAAGATTGTGACCTGGATCTCGGAGAAAAAAGCTCGCCTGAAAGGGGCCAAGGAAGCGCCCAAATTCACTTTCGCCAAGCTCAAGTTCATGGGCTACAACCTCGATTTCAGCATCGAGAAGGCCAAGCTCGACCTGGGTTATCTGCCACGCTATAGTTTCAAGGAAGGGATGCAGGAGACGATGGCGTATTACAAGCAGACCTCGTAGAATCCCTCCATTACCAATTCGTTTAGCCGCGGTCCGAAGGACCGCGCGTTCCGCGTTCCGCGACTAAACCAACATGGAGGAATCCAATGGATCTGCACAACAAGCGCGTCGCCGTCTTGGTCGAGCAACAATACCAGGAGATGGAGGTGTGGTACCCCATCTACCGCCTGCGCGAAGCGGGTTGCACCGTCACCGTCGTTGGTCCTGAGGCAGGCCAGAGTTACCCCTCGAAGCTGGGCTATCCCTGCAAGAGCGACAAGGCCGCCAAGGATTGTCGGGCGGAGGACTTTGACTGCGTGGTGGTGCCCGGCGGGTTTGCTCCCGATTTCATGCGCCGCACCGAGGCGATGATTCGCCTGGTCAGCAACATGGCCGAGCAGGGCAAAGTTGTGGCCGCCATTTGTCATGGGCCATGGGTGCTGTGCTCGACGCAGGCGCTCAAGGGCAAGAAGGCAACCTGCTTCATGGCGATCAAAGATGACGTCATCAACGCGGGGGCCAAGTATGTCGATCAAGAAGTGGTTCGCGACGGCAATATCATCACGAGCCGCAAGCCTGATGATTTACCGGCGTTTTTGACGACGATCATGCAGGCGGTGAAGGAGATGAAACCGGCGGCGGCGCCCGCGATGGCGGGGGCGCGCTAATCCGAGCCGCTTGCGGCTCAGCGCTTCACGCTAAGCCGCAAGCGACTTTATCAAATGTATCGATTGACAATATTCTCCAGCATCTCCTGCCGTCCCGACACATTTGGCGATATGTCGCCCTTCTCCAGCATGTATTTCTCGAGCTCCTCGAAGCCCGCGTTGCCGGCCTCGATCTTTTGGCCGATGCCGCCGTCCCAGGTGCTGTAGCGGTGCTTCACGAAGGTCTTGAGAACGCCATCCGCTCGAATCTTTGCCGCGATTTTCAATCCCTGGGCGAAAGCGTCCATGCCGCCGATGTGGGCATGGAACAGATCGACCGGCTCAAAGCTCTCGCGGCGCACCTTGGCGTCGAAATTGACGCCGCCGGGCGCCAGGCCGCCCTGGCCGAGGATGGTGAGCATGCATTGCGTCGTCAGATAAAGATCGGTCGGAAACTGATCGGTGTCCCAGCCGAGCAACAAATCGCCCCGGTTGGCGTCGATGGAGCCGAGCAGGCCTTGGATCGAAGCGTAGGCCAGCTCATGCATCATGGTGTGGCCGGCCAAGGTGCCGTGGTTGGTTTCGATGTTTAGCTTAAAGTGATCGGCAAGGCCGTAGGTCCGCAAGAAGGCGACCACGGCCGCGGCGTCGAAATCGTATTGGTGGACCGTCGGCTCTTTCGGTTTCGGCTCGATCAAAAACTGGCCGGTGAAGCCGATCTTCTTTTTGTAATCGACGGCCAGGTGGAAGAACTTGGCCAGGTGATCCAGTTCGCGTTTGAGATCCGTGTTGTATAGGGTGGAATAGCCTTCCCGGCCTCCCCAGAAGACGTAATTTACGCCGCCCAGTTCCTTGGTGACTTCCAGGGCTTTCTTGACCTGGGCCGCCGCGAAGGCGAAGGCGTCGGCATTGCAGCTGGTGGCCGCGCCGTGCACGAAACGCTTGTTGCTGAAGAGATTGGCGGTGCCCCACAGCAGCTTGATGCCGGTCCGCTGTTGCTCTTCTTTTAGCACCGCGACAATTTTGTCGAGGTTGGCATTGGTCTCGCGCAGGTTCTTGCCCTCGGGCGCCACGTCGCGGTCATGGAAGCAGTAGTACGGCGCGCCGAGCTTGTCCATGAACTCGAACGCCACGTGCACTCGTTTGACCGCCATCTCCACTGAATCGGTGCCATCCTCCCAGGGGCGAATGGCACAGCCGGGGCCGAAGGGGTCGGCGCCCGTGCCGCGAAAGGTGTGCCAATAACACACGGCGAAGCGCAGCAGCTCCTTCATGGTCTTGCCTTCGACCTTTTCGTCAGCATTGTAATGACGAAAGGTCAAGGGATCGGTCGAATCGGGGCCCTTGTACGGGATCTTTGGCACTTCGGGAAAGAAGGACATAACTCACCTGGAGAGAACACGGCGTCAATTGGGGTCCGGTTAGCATAGAATATGAGACAGCGCCTGCCTCGTGTAGCCGTTCCAAGGAGCCCGCTCATGGCCAAGCATTCTCCGCGTTTCGAGCAGTTGTGCAAGGATACCAAGGAGCGCGTCCGCGAATTGACCGTCGAGGAAGTCAAAGCCAAGCTCGATCGCAAGGAGACGTTTCACCTCGTCGATGTCCGCGAGGAAAGTGAATGGGCCAAGGACCATCTGCCCGGCGCTGTCCACATAGGCAAGGGGATCATCGAACGCGACATTGAAACGGCGATCCCTGAGCTTGGTGCCCCAATCGTGCTGTATTGCGGCGGCGGCTACCGCTCGGCGCTGGCAGCTGACAATTTGCAGAAGATGGGTTACACCAATGTCGCGTCGATGGACGGCGGCATACGGGGTTGGCGAGAAAAGGGGTTTCTGCTGGTGCGATGACAGTTGCCTTGTCTGCCCAAGCTCACAATTTCACGCTATTTGCCCCGTCATTTCCTGGCAAATCGGCTTTGCATTCCAAGCCACTCGCAAGTACACTGCCCTCCGCTCGGCCGGAACCGAGTAAGGAGGCAAATCTCTTGGCGATAAAAAAGAACCCCCGCGCAATTATCAATGCCTTGACCTTCGACGTGGAGGATTACTTCCACGTCTCGGGCTTTGACCAATTGATCTCCCGCTCACAGTGGGACGATTTCGAGTCTCGCGTCGTGCCCAACACGTACCGCATTCTGGCGGCCCTGGAACGGGCCGACACCAAGGCCACCTTCTTTGTTTTGGGTTGGGTGGCAGACAAACACCCCCAGCTAATTCGCCGCATTCACGCGGCGGGGCATGAGATAGGAAGTCATGGCTATGGCCATCACCCGATTCACGAGTTGACGCCGGAGGAGTTTCGCATTGATCTGTGCCACGGCCGGGACATCTTGCAGGACCTTATCGGTGACCGCGTTACAATTTACAGAGCGCCGGATTTTTCGCTCACGCGGCACACTGCGTGGGCACTCGACATTTTGATCGACGAGGGCTTCATCGTAGATTCCAGCGTTGATCCGACGCTGCACGATCATCTCGGCACTGACAGCGACGTGTCCGGACCGCACCGCGTTTGCCGGGCGGGCGGTGAGTTGTGGGAGTTTCCCATGCCGACGCGGCGGCTGCTCGGCTACCCACTCCCGGTCGGCGGCGGCGGCTGTTTGCGGCTTTATCCGTATCGCCTCACGCGTCACGTGCTGCGCGGCATCAACAGTTCGCGGCAGCCATTTGTGATTTGCCTACATCCGTGGGAGCTTGATCCTGGTCAGCCGCGGTTCGCGCCGGGCCGGTGGCGGGCGTTTCGGCATTACGTCAACTTGCATCGCACGCCGGCGAGATTGGCGGCGCTGTTGCAGGATTTTCGTTTTGGGACAATTGGGGAAGCGCTGAGCCAATGTGCGATCCCAGAGGAGCAACCGGACCTCAGCTACACTAGCGCTCACAGATAGTCGGGAAATCGCCCGGCTGCGCTTTACAGCGCAAAAAACTTTGGCAAGTTCCAGGAAAGTAGGGCGAGTCCTGCAAGGGCTGCCAGGACTGCCGGTGTGCCAAAAATGAAGCTCAATAGATGTCCGCGCATTCGCCCACCGGCTTTCGCGAGGTGCACGGCGCACAACCATGGACAAAGGAGTGCCCACACGATCAAACCCGTAAATGCCATTTGCAGACCATTGCAGCAGTGGTTCAGAAATTCCCATTTTGCCAACGCTTTGCCCAACGGCAAATATGTGGGGTTGCTGGGAAACAGAGTCGGTGCGGACCAGTAGCCAGGGACAGGTGCCAGCGACTGCAAATAATCAGTAGCAACTACACACGCAATCGCAAGTATGACGGCGTGGCAGAACAAGGCGGCGAAGACGATTTTGCAACAACGGGCTTTTGCGAGCACGGCTTTGGCTTCGTGCAAATCATCAACTGGCACCCAAGAGAAAGGCGGTGAAATAGCGTTTTCGATGCGGTTGCGGGCCGGAAGGTGAACCGGGGGGTGGATTAGCATTTTGGCGTCCTAATTCGTAAGCCAGGCCAACGTCGCGACGTGGCTTCATCCTACGCATTGGTCGTAAAATCATGCTTGATATTTGCGATTATTAAGTGTCCCGGCGCAGTAGTATCATCCAC
>DASRAT010001000.1:0-4623 GCA_035638015.1 Gemmataceae bacterium
CTCAGTGGAACGGTAACGCTACCGAGAAGCTATGAAAAAGATTGTGTTGCTTTTGGCGTTCTTGCGTTGCGCCGCTGAGATCGGGTTTTCCCAAGGCCAAGTCAACTTCAACAACAATGGACTCCTGGCCGGCAATCCTCCCAGCATTTTGGTCTTCAATTTAGACGGAAGCCCCTTGATTGGCACCAATTGGGTGGCTCAACTTTATTATAGCGAGCCGGGTTCGCCGGTACCCAGCTTGATTCCGGTGGCCAACGAGCCCGCGCACTTTCGCCAGCCGACGACAACACATCCAGGGACATGGAGCGGTGGCACCAGAACTTTGGCGGGTTTTGACGATGGGAGCCAAGTCGTACTGCAAGTCAGAGTATGGGATGGTGAGCTGTTTCCGAACTACGAGACGGCTTTTGCTGCGGGCGGCACAACCGGAAAGTCGGTCCTTTTTAATTACGTGATTGTACCGCCCGGGTCATGTTCGGTGACCTGCTATTTGATGGTGAACTTCCAAGGATTCACTCTAGTTGATCCGAGGCCGCCGCTATCCATGACTTTGAGCCGAGACCAAAATCAACTTGTTCTCTCTTGGCCGACGAATGCAGTCGGGTTCACGTTGCAATCATCGCCGAGCTTCGGGCCTGACGCGACGTGGACTGATTGCACCAACGCGGTCCTTGCGGGAAATCAGTATTTGATGATCGCCACGGTTTCCTCCACCAGCCAGTTCTATCGCCTGAAGAGGTGAGAAGCGGCCTAGAATCATGCGCGGAAAAACAGGTTCACATTCCGCCTTTTTCTGTCGAGAGTGAAACCGGGCGGAAAGCCGTTTCCAAGTTCTCACGCATTTGACTCAGGACGCGCTTTGATCGTCGCCCCGCTGGCTTGCTGGCCCGCCCGCATCCACGCAACCAACTCGCCCAACTCGACCTTGGGATTGGGAAGGAATTTCTCCTGAGGATCAAGCGCAGCGGTCATTGTCGTTTTTGACCTTTCAATAATCAGCCGGAAGATTTCATAAAATCCTTGCTAGACGAGCCAAAAACCTGTCTTTACCGTCCAATCCATGAACCCTGATTAACGACATTTCTGTCGCTCAATCTTAATGTTAGGCCCGGATGAACACGTCGTGATCGAGGAAGTCGAGGCGGCGGTAAATGCATCACCCGTTCAGCGATGTCATGGCGTTGCGCCAGCGGTGCGCCATTCCACAATCCACACCAAATGATCACACTAAACGTTTTTGTCCGAGTGAAGCCTGAGCATCGCGAGGAATTATTGGAGGTCGGACACACCCTCTTCGATGCACTCGCGAAGGAACCGACCTTCATTGATGCGTGGATCAATGCCGCAGTCGATCAATCCGACCTAGTTGTCGTGTATGAACGATGGAATGAGACGAAGGAGTCGTTCGTGCAAAACATTCTACCCAAACCTTATTATGCGCCATATCTCGCCCTGCTCGAACGCGTCGGCCTTGGTCGAGAGGCTTTCTGGCTGGAGGAGCGCGGTTCGTGGCGCGCCTGAGACATCGACACGTCCCCAATGACGCCTAACGATGCGCTGCAATCCGACGCCCTCCTGTCCGCTGTCGTTGACTTTGGGTCGTTAAGCCGCATGGAGCGCGTCGAGCTGATGGATACGCTGGGGTCGGAAATATTCACGTGCGTCAAGTTGATCTGAGCGGTCGCCTCAATCTGCTGTCCGTCCGGCTTGGCAACAACGACTGGCTCGGTGCGCTGATTCCAACCGCGCTGCTCCCAGCCCGGCGGCACAGAAAAATTGGGACGCAATATCAGCATGACCACGCCATTCCCTTCTAGCCAGAACGTATCCTCAACGGTGAGAGCGGAGATAGTTGGCGCATTCATCAGATCGAGATGCAGTGTCCTTGTCGCGGCGCTGGAAGCACGCCCAGTCACGATTGCCGTTTCTGCGGCGGAAAGGGTTGGAGATCGTAGTATGCGGTTTAACCATGAACCCGGCCAATAGTTAGGCGCATTATGACGCGCTGGGTTTTGATTGCTGCGCTTGTGGTGGCCGGAGTTCCGGCTCTGATCTATTTGCTTTGGTTCGTTCACTGCACATTGGATCGCGTGTGCATGAGACACGCCCGGAGATTTTGCAGCCGTAGCGGTTTGGACATACGCAGAGTCAGATGCCAGCCAGCGTTCGAGCAGTCAGGCGTGAAGACGGAGTCCACGCTGGTTCAGCTAGATTGTTTCGATACTCAGAAGCAGCGCAGATTGGTTTTGTTATTGGTTTGGCCGTTCGGAGTTCGCAAACTGGTCAGCGACGAGATTTATCCAGAGTCTTATGACAGTCAGTGGCCTCAGACATGCCTCTAACCAGCGAACCCGGCATAGCGCCCTGGTTACAATCCATGCGTCCCGTGGGGCTGGTCGCTGAGATTGGTTCGTTAGTTGTGACATGAAGTCATGTTGGACACTGCTTGGCGTGGAGTATTCCCGACCAAGTCCTGCTTTTCGCGGCAGGTATTCTATGGGAGCAGGCGTTTGGCGGGCGGCGCAAGCTACTGCCAAGGGTCTGAAGCCTCCCAGACAATGTAGTCAACCTGGAAGCCTCAATCCGGGCGCGACGCTAGAATCGGATGGCACGGTCAAACAATTAAACACTCGCAAGCATCGTCACCAAGAACAAGCCACACGAGGCTGTTGAAGGCTTGAGCCAAAAGGCAAGCGGTTAGGTTCGGGTTCTCTAACGTGGCCCGACGCGAATGGCGCACCGCCGGTGTACAGAGTGGACCTACCCCATCTTGTCACCAACCTGGAACATGGAAAAGCCGTCGGGTTTCTTTCCCGCCTTGGCCGGTCCAAGGCAAGCCAACCGCAAGGCAGGCCCAGGGGAGACGGCATGGAGAGGATCGAACAAGCCAAGGCCGCTCTGTAATCGAGCGGATAAGCCCACGTCGATCTGGTCTCTCTTTGCAAGAGAATCGATAGAACCTTCTTCAAGAGGAAAAGCAAATGACGATTGATCTTCACGGGTCGATGGGTGCGTCCTCTGGTCGAGTAACGGAATGGGAATCCATTGACTGGACCACCATCCGGGCCACGGTCAGAAGGCTGCAGATGCGTATTGCAAAGGCAATCAGAGAAACACGCCACGGCCAAGCGCGAGCTTTGCAGTGGTTACTCACACACTCTTACTCGGCCAAACTTCTGGCCGTCAAACGAGTGACCGAAAACAAGGGACACAACACACCTGGGGTGGACGGAAAGGTGTGGCGCACAGACCGCCAAAAGCTGGACGCTATCCAGCAACTCAAACGTCGCGGCTACCGACCGCAACCGCTGCGACGGACTTACCTGATCAAGAAAAACGGCAAACTAAGGCCGCTGAGCATTCCGGTCATATTGGATCGCGCCCAGCAAGCCTTGCACACACTAGCCCTACAACCCGTGGCGGAAACTTGCGCCGACAAGAATTCGTACGGGTTCCGGGAAGGCCGATCCTGCGCCGATGCCATCGGCCAATGCTTCATAGCCTTAGCCAAAAGCTACGCGCCCGTTTGGGTCCTGGAGGGCGACATCAAAAGCTGTTTTGACGAAATCTCCCATTCGTGGTTGCTCGATCACATTCCGATGGATCAGCGAGTCCTCCACCAATGGTTGAAAGCCGGTTTCCTGGAAAACCAGCGACTCTTCCCAACAACAGCCGGCACACCGCAAGGAGGCATTGCCTCGCCCTTGCTGGCCAATCTGACGCTCGACGGGATGGAACAAGCCATTCGCGCGTCGATCAAACCCCGGCGGGACAAAGTCAACTTCATCCGTTACGCGGATGACTTTGTCGTGACCGCCGCGAGTAAGGACATTCTGGAACAGAAGGTAAAACCTGTTATTGTGGATTTTCTCCGGGAACGTGGACTCAAACTCTCGGAAGAGAAAACACTCATCACGCACATCCAAGAAGGCTTTAACTTCTTGGGCCAACGAGTGCGCAAGTACGGAAAGAAACTGCTGATTAAACCGACACCACAAAGTGTACGGAGCGTGTTGGAAAAAGCCCGGCAACGGATCGGAAGTTGTCACGGCATGAAGGCAGCGGTGTTGATCCGCAAGCTCAACCCCATCTTGCGAGGTTGGGCCAACTATCATCGACACGTGGTTTCCAAACGAATCTACGCCCGAATTGATTATTGCCTCCGAGCGATGCTCTGGCGCTGGGCGCGCCGGGAGCACCCGAACAAATCGCGCGGATGGATTAAACGGCGCCACTTCTCGGCAGACGAGAAAGGAGGCTTCTCGATCCGGACCCAGGATCGGGAAGGCAAACCGCGGGTGCTCCAAGCCTATCGGCTGGCACACACGGTCATCCAGCGCCACATCAAGGTGCGGGGAGCCGCCACTCCCTACGACCCGAAGGAAACCGAGTATTTTGAGAAGCGGCGATGTTTCGCCTGGCGAACTTATCCCGTCGGAAAAACCCGTGCATTTTCGGCCGGGCCGGGTAAGATAGCGACTCAAGATGCCCACATCAAAACAACTGATTGCCGGATCACCTCGGCAGAGGCTGATCTTAGAAAGGCTTGAGCCGTATGAAGGGAAACTTTCACGTACGGTTCTGAGGGGGGCCTGAGCGGGCGACCGCTCTCGCCTACCCGGT
>DASRAT010001001.1:0-4239 GCA_035638015.1 Gemmataceae bacterium
CGGGCGCGTGTTGTCAGAGGCGAAAAGCGATCAAGGGCTGTTGGTGGAGCGAATTTACCAGGTTGCTCTTGGACGGTTACCGACCGCTAAGGAAGCACAGCTGTCAAAAGAATTCTTGGTTAGCGAAGCGAAGCAGCTTCGAGAGCGCCTGGGCCGCGGTGAAAAAGTGTTGACGCCTACAGGAGCGTCGGAGGGCATTGATCCGGCTTTCAGTGCCGCAGTGGTTGATTTGTGCCATGTGGTGTTGAATTTGAATGAGTTTGCGTATGTGGATTAGCCGCTTGGGGCTTGTCACTGGACCATGACAACAAAGGGTCAAATATGAATCGCTCGCTTTCAAGGAAAATGCCACACATACCGATGTTCCACTCCCGCCGCGACTTCCTCCTCAAAGCCGGCGGTGGCTTCGGCGCCCTCGCGCTCACATACATGCTCCACCGCGACGGCCTGCTGACCTCCGCCACCGCCCAGCATCAACCCGGCGACAATCCCATGACGCCCCGGCCGCCGCATCATGAAGCACGAGCGAAATCAGTGATCTTCCTCTTCATGGAAGGCGGCCCAAGCCACATCGACACCTTTGATCCCAAGCCCGAGGTGAACCGCCGCCACGGGCAGCGTTTGCCCGATGGCTTCGGTCCCGTGCTAACGCCGATGGGCACGGGCGGCAACACCTTGTTGGCCAGCCGCCGCACGTTTCGCAAATCGGGGCGAAGCGGCATCGAGGTCAGCGATTGGTTGCCGCACCTGGCCGGCGTCATCGACGATTGTTGCCTGCTCCGCTCGTGCTGGTGCGACGGCCTGAACCATGTCGGTTCCGTTTGCCAGATGAATACAGGCTCGATTCTCGCGGGTCGGCCGAGCCTCGGCTCGTGGGTGACCTACGGCCTTGGCAGCGTCAATCAGGATTTGCCGGGGTTTGTGGTCATGCAAGACAATCCCGGCGAAGTGGCCGGCGGCTCGCGCAACTGGAGCACGGGCTACATGCCATCCAGTTATCAGGGCACTTTTTTCCGCACCGGCGACAACCCGATCTTGAATTTGCGACCGCCCGCCGAAATCGACCGCCAACAGCAGCGCTCCAAGCTCGATTTGCTCAACGCCCTCAACGAGGAGCATCGCGCATTACGGCCTGGCGATGCCGACCTGACCGCTCGCATGGCGTCCTATGAGTTGGCCTACCGCATGCAAGCAGCAGCCCCGGCCGTGGTCGATTTGTCGCAGGAATCCGCCCGCACCCGCGAAGAATACGGCCTGAATCGCCCCGAATGCGCCGAATTCGCCAGCCGTTGCCTGATGGCCCGGCGCCTGGTGGAACGCGGCGTGCGGCTTGTGCAAATCTACTGCGGTGCCGGCAGCCAGTGGGACGCCCACAGCGATCTCGAAGGCAATCACACCCGCATGTGCACGCGTGCCGATCAGCCCAGTGCCGCCCTGATCCGCGATCTCAAACGCCGCGGCATGCTGGATGACACCTTGGTAATCTGGGGCGGCGAATTCGGCCGCACGCCGATGACCGAAGGCACTGACGGCCGCGATCACAATCCTTACGGTTTCACGATGCTCATGGCCGGCGGCGGCGTCAAGGGCGGGACCGTGGTCGGCAGCACCGACGAGTTCGGTATCCGGGCCGTGGACAGCCCGGCACACATCAATGATTTCCATGCCACGATTCTCTACCTCATGGGGCTGGATCATCACAGACTGACGTTCACGCACAATGGACGTGACGAACGGCTGACGGAGAATGGCGGGCGGGTGATTCGGGACATGTTGGCCTAACACGCTGTTTTCTGGCCGGAAGTGAGTCCGCTAAGAGCCACCCGCATGACCAACCTCTACCTTGACCTCATGGAAAAGTGCCTCCTCAACACCATTTACGAGGACGCCCCTAATGATCCCTGGACCGGCGGCAAATACAATCCCGAGCTGCGTGCCATAGGCAAAGATTGGCCGAGCCGGGCACACACCATGATCGGCTACCAGCGTTTGCATCAGCTGCGTGAAGCTTGCGAAACGGTGCTGAGCGAGAACATTCCCGGGGATTTTATCGAGACAGGCGTCTGGCGCGGCGGCGCCTGCATCTTGATGCGAGCTGTGCTGAAAGCCTATGGCGTGACGGACCGCAAAGTGTGGTGCGCCGATTCTTTCGCGGGCTTGCCCAAACCGGACGCGGCCCACTATCCCTCCGACTACGGCGACCCCCATCACACTTACTCCCAGCTCGTCGCCGGCCTGGATGACGTTAAAAGCAATTTCATGAAATATGACTTGCTCGACGATCAAGTTGGCTTCTTGGTCGGCTGGTTCAAGGACACGCTACCGTGCGCTCCGATTGATAAATTGGCAATTCTGCGGCTCGATGGCGACATGTATGAATCGACCATTCAGGGGTTGGACGCGCTTTATGACAAGGTCTCGCCGGGCGGGTTTGTCATTGTGGACGATTACTGGGTCGTGCCCGCATGCCGTGCCGCCGTCCATGATTACCGGGCGCGTAAGGACATCGGCGAAGAGATCGTGCCAATCGACTGGGGCGGCGTGTTTTGGAGAAAGCAATAGCTCTGTCCAGCCAAAACGTCAAAACTGATAGGGAGTGTTCGGATCCGCCTCATGGCGTATCTCATCCACTTCTTCCTTGCGGCCGGCCCCCTTGTACATGCGATTGGGAAGGTTGAAAACCCAGCCCAAGCCTGTGCCCACATTGCGATAGGCGTGCACCACGCCGGGTGGAATCACCACGAGCATGGGTTTATCCACGCCGACGATGTCGCTGAAGCGACGGCGAAACGTGGGTGAGCCGGGCCGATTGTCCCACACGACCATCTCGAAATTGGACGGGCCTAAAAAGCAAAAGTAATCGGTCTGATCGACATGCTCATGTGGACCGCGCTGAACGCCGCCGAAGCTTTCGGAGACGTAGCACATGGTGGGGTTGAACCCCTCGGGAAGTTCATCGTCACGATAAAGTTCACACAACCAGCCGCGGCTGTCGTGGAATTTGCGCAGCGGCCGCCAGATAACGCCCTCGACGGGGCCTTGCTCGAATTGCATGGGTCACGCCGCCCCCAAATCGGCCAGGATTTGCGCCGCCCGATTGGCGTCGCCGACGGTGTCAAAGGCCGCGTAGCCCACAAATTTTTCGCCCATCACCGCCATCGTCAGGCCGCGAAAGCTGATGCCGGCGATGGCCCATTGCTGGGTCAACCGATGTGCCAGGCCGGCCTGGTTGTCGCCTTCGATGCGGCGGACAACGGGCTCGTCGGTTTCATTGAGGCCCGCGGTGCGGGCCGCACGCACCTGAGCGGCGCCGGTGACCGGAGCGACGTACAAGATGCCCGAACCGGGCTTGTCTTGCAGGCGTTTGGTGAAAATGTACTCAAGGTTGGCGCCGGCCTGCGCCAGAAATGCCAGCTTGCCGGCCACACCACCGGCCTGGTCGGCAACTTCACAGGACCAGAGGTGGACCCGATCGAATTTGAAACTCATGTTAGCACCCTCAGGCAGAAAGGAACGGGTGAAAGCCCAGTATCCATTCCTCAGATTGTTGAGCGCGCGGCCACCAACTGCAACAAGTTTCTGGCCTTTTCAATCCAAAAAACGCTTCTTTAGCTCGGGCGTCGGCATCATGCACGTTTCCCGGCGGCCAAAGAGCACATAACGATTGAGAGCCACACGATCATAAAACCAATCGCGGAGCCACGTTGGAATCACCAGGGCGATGCTCAGCATAGGCCAGGGCCAGGGGAAGTAACGAAGTATGCGCAGAATCGCGGTCGATTTGAAAAAAGCCCGGCCGGATTCGATGAACACCATCGTGTCGAAATCCTCCAACGGCTGGCCGCACCACGTCAGCAGCGCTTGCCCCGAGGTGGATTGCAAGGAGGCCAGACGCAACCGGGCCTGTCCATCGCGGCGGATGAGAAATTGCACCAGACCGTTACATAAGTTGCACACGCCGTCAAAAAGGACAATGGGTTGCTCCTTGTTGACGTTGGCCGGCCAGGAGACGGGAGTTTTGGGCATGAGCAAATAGTGCCAAGTTGCTGAACGAGCCGCAACACGCACGGTCTAAACGGTGGGGGGCAACCCTCCACGCATTTCATTTTACACTTTAATCGGGCAACGGACTCACAATACGCACCGACGGCCCTTTTGGCTGGACGGGTACACGTAGATCAAAGAGTGCTTTGAATCGCTCATCGTTTTTCAAAGGCTCGTAAATCTTATCCTGGTCGA
>DASRAT010001002.1:0-2320 GCA_035638015.1 Gemmataceae bacterium
GCGTTCAGGTGGATACGGTAAGCGATCTTGATCCGCGGCAGATTTCGCAAACCGGGCGGCGTGAGTTCCGCAATGTGCTTAAGGCCCACAACCTGGAGCTGGCCGCCCTGGGTTGTCCCCTGCGCCGCGGGCTTGACGTGCCCGAGGGCCAGGAGGAACGCATCGACATGTTGCGGTTGGCGCTGACGCTCAGTTTCGATCTTGGCCCGCGCATTGTCGTCGTCGAAGTGGGCCGTGTTCCCGAGAAGGAAGACGACCCGCGGTTTGTGCTGATGAGCGAAGCGCTGTTGACGCTCGGGCAACAC
This sequence comes from Gemmataceae bacterium, assembly GCA_035638015.1. Taxonomy (GTDB): domain Bacteria; phylum Planctomycetota; class Planctomycetia; order Gemmatales; family Gemmataceae; genus DASRAT01. Next base: position 306 of record DASRAT010001002.1, read on the forward strand.
GGCGACCGCGTCGGCGCCGTTCTGGCCTTGGAAACCGGTTTGGAAGACGGCGCAACGCTGCGTAAGTTTCTGGACCGCTTCGACACCGGCAGCTTGCGTGTCAATCTCGACCCCGCCAATCTGATGATGCACAATTTCAATCTCTATGAGGCAGCGAAAGTTCTGGGCGACAAGGTTGTTCACACCCATGCCAAGGACGCCCGTGAAGCGGGTGCGAGCCAGCAGGCGCAAGAAGTGCCGCTGGGTCATGGCGATATTGATTGGCTGGCCTATCTGGGTGTGCTCGAAGAAATCGACTACCACGGCTACCTCACGATTGAGCGCGAAGGCGGCAATGACCGGGTAGGCGATGTGGCGGGCGGCGTGAAGTTTCTGCGGCGCTTGGTGGGATGAGTAAGAAAAACTAACCACAAAGGCACAGAGACACAGAGAGAGAATAAACCTCTTCTTTGTGTCTCTATGCCTCTGTGGTTAAATTGCTGCAATCAAAATTCCAGAGTTTTTCGTCGCAATCCTTCCACCCCAAAAATCGTGAGCTATTGTTGCATTACGTAAGTTCTCCAGCGGAGCTGAAGAGCGACCCCCTGACAAAGCTAAACCCGCCGTGAGGCGGGGGCGGAAAGCCATGGACCTCTGTGCCCAACAGAGGCCGCCAGGCTGCCGAAAGGAACCCGTCCATGATCGTTCGCGCCTCTTTCGCGGCAATTGCCGCGCTCTTGTCCCTGGCCGCCTGCCAGGCTGACGCTCAAACAACAACACGAGACAACGCCATCGTCAAGGCTGTCCGCAAGGTCAAGCCGAGCATCGTCGCCATCAAGGTGCCGGGGGCCAACCCGTCCAACAAAGGCATGGTCGGCACCGGCGTCATCATCGATGAGCGCGGTTACATCGTCACCAACCGGCACGTTATTGCCGGGGCCAAGGAAGTGTTCGTTCGCCTGGCCGACGACACCGAGCTGCCGGCTCAAATCATCGTGGCCGACAAGGACACCGACCTGGCAGTGCTCAAAGTCAATGGGGGCCGCAAATTGCCGGCGCTGGCGCTGGGCCGCGTGGACGATTTGGAAGTCGGTGAAGACGTGATCGCCGTGGGCCATCCTTATGGTTATGCGTTCACCGTCACCCGCGGCATCGTCAGTGCCCTGGGCCGCAAGATCGATTTGCCGTCGGGCGCCACTCTGAGCGGTTTGATTCAAACCGACGCCGCTATCAATCCCGGCAATTCCGGCGGGCCGCTGCTCAACATCGACGGCGACTTCATCGGCATCAACACGGCGCTGCGTGACGGGGCCAACGGCATCGCCTTCGCCATTAACACCGACACGATCAAACGCGTGCTTCAAGAGAAGCTGAGCGCCATGCAGGTGGCCGGCGTAAGCCACGGAATTGTGGTGCAGGAGACGCTTGTCGACAAAAGTGACGCCCATCAACACGTCATCGTGGCGGGTTTGAATGATTCCTCCGCGGCGGCGGGTTTGAAAAAAGGGGACGTGATTTACGGCGTCGGCAGTGTGACCGTTGCCAACACCTTTGATCTGGAACGGGCGCTTTGGGACGCCAAGCCGGGGCAGCAAGTGACAGTGCGCCTCATGCGAGATGGGCAAGAGGTAAGCGTGACGCTGACGTTGGCGGCCATTTCGGGGGATGCGGTGGCGGCGAAGAGGAAGTAATGGATTGGCCAGTAAGACTGTCCCGTGCCAGCGAAGACGTCTAACTGGCGGGCAGGTCCCGGCCACGCAGAGGAGGTTGTCCTGGACCGCGAACGCGAAGGATGCGAATTTCAGTGTCAGTCAATTCAAAAATGATGCGATAGCGTTTGCCGCGGGGCGTTTTGAAAAAAGCTTGATGAATCTTGCGATTCCAACGGGGCAATGCTTCACTAACGACAGCGTAACCATGTGGGCTGGCAGTGATTTTTCCAACCGCTGCGAACAGAGCGCTGTACCATGTCGCCGCACCTTGCGGAGAACGCCTTTCAAGCCAGTTGAAGATGTGGTCAATGTCCGCCCTGGCCT
>DASRAT010001003.1:0-2298 GCA_035638015.1 Gemmataceae bacterium
TTCGTTCTTGGGCCATTATGGCTTTTGCTTGTTCGTGGTGATCGCGGCCATCGTTGGTGGGACCAAGAAATGACGATCTAAGCCCGGCTCACCACCGGTGACACATTCCGCCCGCCGAAGCCAAAGCTGTTGCTGAGCGGCGGCGGTTTCTTGGAGGAATCCCAGTGTTTCTTCCGTTTCCTTTGTCTTGGATGCGAAAGCGAACTAAACCCTGGGTTGTAATCGTTTGTTGTATTGTTGGTTCCGCGACTTCATTAATGGTCTTCATGTGGATTGCGGACTGGATCGAAGGGCCAGCTGGACGGTTTTGGCGTATTAGACAAGGAATGAAAGACGCGGAGGTGTATGAGATTCTTGGTCCGCCGCACGAGATCCGACAAACTCTGTTGCGTAAAGCCTTCATTGACAAAAATGAAAAGGACGAAACTCTAGATGTAACGGGAAGTCGTGCTTATTGGCATTTCGGTAATATTACTTGCTCGGTGATTTTCGATCCAAATGGCAGCGTCGTGCAAGCAGACCGTTCCGAATACTTGGCGCAAAAAGAGGATGGGGACTTTTGGAAACGCGTGCGGAAGTATTTTGGACTCTAACAACTCAACCAACGGCACTAGTTGAACTTGTGCTGATGTCGATTTCAGGCGGGCATTTCATCGAAGGCGCTGACAACCAGCGATACGTTTTGCCCGCCAAAGCCAAAGCTGTTGCTGAGCACATGCCGCACGCTCGCTTCGCGGGCCTGGTTGGGAATGTAATCTAAATCGCATGCCGGATCGGGATATTCATAGTTAATCGTCGGCGGCAGAATGCAACGCTGGATGGCCAACACGCTGATGATCAACTCCACAGCACCGGCAGCACCAATCAAATGGCCCAACATGCTTTTGGAGCTGCTGATCGGCAAACCTCGCGCGTGATTGCCGAAGACTTGCTTGATGGCTGCCGTTTCGACGCGGTCGTTGATCTGCGTGCTGGTGCCGTGTGCGTTGATGTAGCCGATTTGCTCAGGATTCAGGCCGGCGTCGGCGAGGGCGGCGCGCATGCAAGTGATGGCGCCGCGGCCCTCCGGATGGCAGTCGGTGACGCGAAAAGCATCGGCACTGGCGCCGTAGCCCGTCAGTTCCGCGTAAATCACCGCGCCACGACGGCGGGCATGTTCTAGCTCTTCAAGCACCACTAATCCCGCCCCTTCGCCGATGACGAAGCCGTCGCGGCGCTGGTCAAAGGGCCGTGATGCCCGCTGGGGATCGTCATTGCGCGTGGACAGGGCCGTGAGCAAATTGAAACCCATAACGCCGAACGGGTGAACCATGCTATGCGTGCCGCCGGCCAACATCAAATCAGCTTGCCCGTCGTGGATCAATTCCGCCGCTTCACCGATGGCCTGACTGCCAGCTGCACAGGCCGTCAGGCAGCTGTAATTCGGTCCTTGCAGATCAAAATGGGCGCCCAAATGGCCAGACGGGCGGTGCAATTCCTGCTCCAGCTCCCAGCCAGAGCGGTAAAGCTCCAGGCAGCCCGCGGCAAACACGCCATAGTCGAGGTCGTTTTTCTCCGGCCGATAACTGTTAGCAATGTTCCACACCAACGCGTGAAAGTCCTGGATCCCTTCCCCCGTGCCAAGATAAACGCCAAAGCGCGTGCGGTCGATGCTTGTCTCGCCAAGCAAGCCCGCGTGGCTCAATGCCAGTTCAGCCGCCGCTGCCGCGAATTGGCTGTTGACGCCAGCATCACGCCATCGCTCACAACTCGGCACATAACGAGCCAGGTCGAAGTCTTTGACCTCGGCGGCAAAATGCGTCGGAAAGGTGCTGGCGTCCAGGCGCGTGATCGGCCCGACGCCGCTGCGGCCAGCGACCTGGGACTCAAACAAACCATCAACGCTGTCGCCCAGCGGCGTGATAACGCCCATTCCGGTGATGACGATGCGACGTTTCATGGCAGCCACTGGCGGCACACCACCGCGGCACATTGGCCCAGCTCCGTCAAGCTGATCTTGAGAAAATGATCCTTCGCCGCCGGCCACGGTTCACGCGGCACCAAAACCGGGCAATCGGGGTCGTACTCAACGTAGTTACGTGTTGCCGGGACCGTGCCTTTGTCCAGAGCCAACAAGCTGGCCGCCAATTCCACCAAGCCGCTGCCGCTGCCCAGGTTACCCATAAAGCTTTTGACGGCCAAAACCGGAACAGGCTTGAGCGTTTCGCCTAGCCCCCCCCGCAAGCCACGTGCTTCCCAGGCGTCGCCGTCACGAGTGGCCAGGCCGTGAGCATTGACGTGATCCAACTCCGCGGCTTT
>DASRAT010001004.1:0-11107 GCA_035638015.1 Gemmataceae bacterium
ACAAAGCTCAAAAGGCGTGGAGGCTGGCTGACCGTATGCAGACTGGCACATTGGTTTGCATGACCGGGGTCATTTCAGGTCGCATGAGACCGGTGGGTAGCGCTCCTTGACAATTTGGTAAACGCCCCCAAGTCGGCGTTGATGATGATGACGGGTCGGGTGAAAGCCCCGAAGTCGTCCCGCGTAGGCAGGCGGACTTCAAACGCTTAGTGCCTTCCGAGGAATGGGTCATACACTGTGGTGCCTGATCAGTTTTCGGATAGGACAGTCTACGCCTGGATGACACCCCGGGCGCGAGTCCGGCGTCACTTCGTTGGCGCTCAGTCCGCGCCTGACCGCGGCGAGGAGGGGGCACGCGCCTGGCGTGCAAACCGGGGCGAACACCCCAACACTCCATAGCGTTGGCTATTGCTCTTGCTTAGCCTAGCCTAATTCATTATAGTAGGCATTCCGTAGCATGATATTAGGTGCAGCTAACAAGTTGCTCACATGGTTTTCGTATGGAGTTTGAGATGACCGCAAAGTCCGCGGCGGCGTTGCCGCCGCGTTTGGCAATGGACGATCCACTTTCGCTCAACAAGGTTGGCTCAGCACGCTCACTGGAAGGTTTGCATGGTTCCATCGCGGTGCCGCACAGCGCCGCCGGCTTTTGGCGGCACTGGCGGGCTTTCGTCGGTCCCGCGTTTCTGGTCAGTGTCGGCTACATGGACCCAGGCAACTGGGCGACCGACCTCAAGGCCGGCGCGGCCTTTCGCTACGAATTGCTGTGGGTGGTGGCCCTGTCGAGCCTGATGGCGATTGTCTTACAGGTCATTGCCGCACGGCTGGGTGTCGTCACCGGCAAAGATCTGGCGCAAGCTTGCCGCGATTATTACTGGCCTTGGACTCGGTGGCCGCTTTGGATCGCTTGTGAGGTCGCCATCGGCGCTTGTGATTTGGCCGAGGTGCTGGGCAGCGCCATCGCGATCACTCTGCTCTTTCCGCACATTGGTCTGTTGACGGCAGTTTTCATCACTGCATTTGATGTGCTGTTGCTGTTGGCATTGCAAGGATTGGGGATGCGGTTCATCGAGGCCGTCATCCTGGTCCTGGTTGGCACGATCGGCGGCTGTTACTTCATCGAGCTTTTCGTGCTGCCCCAAGTTCAGCCCGATTTTGCGGAAATGGGTCAGGCCCTCATGACGCCGGGCTTCCGCCAGGAGGGCATGATCATGGTCGCCATTGGCATCATCGGCGCGACGGTGATGCCGCACAACCTTTACCTCCATTCGGCGCTCGTCCAATCAAGGCAATTGCGGGCCGACGAATCTTTCGTGCGTCGAGCGATCAAGTTCAACACCATCGACACGGTGGCGGCTCTGTCAGTGGCGTTTCTCGTCAACGCCGGCATTCTGGTGCTCGCCGCGATGGTCTTCCACAAACAGATCGAGTTCGACGAAGACACCGATTGGATCAAGGTCGCCTATTTTACACTGTCGCCACTTTTGGGCACCGCCCTGGCGAGCACGCTTTTTGCCGTGGCGCTTTTGGCCAGCGGCCAAAGCAGCACCATCACCGGCACCCTTGCCGGTCAGGTCGTAATGGAAGGTTTCATGCACTGGCGTGTCCGGCCGTGGGTGCGGCGGTTCATGACGAGACTACTTGCCATCATTCCGGCGATTATTGTGATTGGGGTTTACGGGGATGAAAATGTCACTGACATGCTCATTGTCAGTCAGGTCGTGCTGGCGTTTCAGCTGCCGTTTGCCATGATTCCGTTGATGCACTTCACCAGCACGCGCTCGCGCATGGGCAATCACGCCAACGGCTGGCTGTTGCTGTGCGCGGGCTGGACGAGTTGCATCCTCATCACCGCGCTAGCTGTTTATGGAATACTGGAATATTTCGGACTGACAGACGCTTTTGACGAGGCGCTGAAGGGCATGATTTAAGGCTGACACTCATGGCGCCGCTTCAAGGTAATCGACTTCGGGCACATGCTTGCGGAGTTCCTGCTCGATCAGCATGATGACGGTCATGAGCGTTGACGGGCAGCCACTGCAAACGCCGCCGAGGCGGACGCGAGCCACTCCCTGGGTGACATCCAGCACCTCCATGGCGGCGCCGTCCATCTCTAATGCCGGCCCGACATGCTCCGCCAATGCCTGTTGCACACGTGTTTTCAAATCGATGGGAATGTCGGCTGCCACGGCTGAGCCTTTAGCAAATTGCTTTCAATTCGCCCGTGGTTTCAGTCCGAGCGGTGTGCGGCGGGCCTTGCGTATGCCCGGCGTCGACACGGTATTCCACTGCGAACTTTTCGTTTTCGCACACCAGGCCACGCTCGCTGTAACCGTTTTGTTCCAACCAATCGAGCCAATCTTCCGCTTCACGCATGGTTAACCCCGTAACGCGGGTCAACTCCGAAGGACGTCCTGCAACCGGAGCGGACCGTTTTTCCCGCGGCTGGAAAGGCGCGCTTGCTAGCTCGCCAATCTGCTCGCGTATGCCCAGCGGCAATGCAGCTGCCAGGCGCCCTTTACGATGACGCAGCAATACGAAGGTGCAGCATCCAAGTGCCAGGATCACCACTGTCGCAACCATGCTTGACGTGAGAAGAGACGTCATGGCCGAGACCTCGGTTGAGCGGTTGACGGGCCAAGCCCGTCGTTATTATATCCCCGCAGGTGCCTTCGATGTGTTCCGACAATGTTGCCTGCCTGCGGATAATAACCGAATCGGTACTAAGTGCAAAGATGAAAACATCGCTAATCTTTCTGTAAGGCGCCTACTACAACAGCAAGGTCGCTGTAGCCGTTGCGGCCTTCCCATTTGGCAAATGCGTACCCCCCTTGCGGATGATCGGCCATGCTCGATCCGGTTCGTCAAGAAGTCATCGCCCTGGCTCACACGGTCGTCGTCAAAGTCGGCACCAACGTGTTGACCGACGCTGACGGCAGGCTTGAGCCCGGCCGATTGCAAGCACTTGCCGACCAAGTTCAGCGGCTGCGCCAGGCTGGCCGCAAAGTGGCCCTGGTGAGCTCGGGGGCCATTGGGGCCGGCGTCGGCTGCCTGGGTCTAGGCAAACGGCCTAGCGATCTGCGACATCTGCAAGCTTGTGCGGCAGTCGGCCAAAGCTTTCTGATGCGCGCCTATGAGGAGGCCATCGCGCCGCACGGCGCCCACACTGCCCAAATTCTCCTGACCGCTGGCGATTTCGATCATCGCGGCCGTTACCTCAATGCTCGCAACACCATCCTCACCTGCTTCGAGTGGGGCGTCTTGCCGATCATCAACGAGAACGACACCGTCAGCGTCGCCGAAATTCGCTTCGGCGATAATGACCATCTGGCGGCGATGGTAACCAATCTGCTTCGCGCTCCGCTATTAGTGCTGTTGACCAATGTCAATGGCCTCTACGCCGCCGATCCGACAACCGAGCCTGGCGCAGAGCTTGTTAGCACCGTGCCGGAAATCGACGGCACGGTGCTGGACATGGCGGGCTCCAGCAAAAGCGCCTTGGGCACGGGGGGAATGCGGAGCAAAATACGTGCCGCTCGCCTCTGCACTGCGGCGGGCGAATCGGTCATCATGGCCAATGGCGCCAAGCCGGGCATTTTGGATGCGGTCTTTGCCGCGGAGCAAGTCGGCACTTTGTTTTTGCCGCACGGCAGCGCTGTGCCAGCGTGGAAGCGCTGGCTTGGCTACACGGCTCGGCCCAAGGGGCGCTTGTTGCTGGATAACGGTGCGTGTGAAGCGGTGCGGAACAAGGGCAAAAGCTTGCTCGCCATTGGCGTTGTCCGTGTGTTGGGCCACTTTACCAAGGGCGATGTGGTCGAGCTTTGTGACGCCGACGGCGTCGAATTCGCACGCGGGCTTAGCAATTATTCGTCAGCTGACGCGGGACGTATTCTGGGCTTGCGGACGGAGCAGATCGGCGAAGTGTTGGGGGCGGTGCCGTATGAGGAGGTTGTGCACAGGGATAATTTGGTGGTGATTGGGTAAAGTATCAGCGGCGTTTGTTTAGCCTCTTGGACATTTCTTCAGAGGTGATAGTCGGCCGGTCCAAGCGCTCCTTGAGCAGTTGACGGAACGAGGGATTGTTCTCAATAAGTTGATTGATGAGGTCATCGTCCTCGAACAGCGGCGTTAATTCAAACGCGGGCGAGCCGTTCACAGTAACGACAATTGATTCTTTGTGGCACAGCCGGCCGTAGTAGCTAAGGCGGGCTTTCGCTTTGCTTAGGGGAATGACTTTCATGATGACCAGTAAACTCCTTGCCGCGAATAAGCAATTTGTTGCCCTTTTTTTCACCTACAGTCAATACCGTAACTGAATGGGCAGCCTCATTAACGTTGAAAAGAACGCGATACTTGCCGTTGATACGCAATTCGCGTTGCGCAAACGAGTTTGGCCGCAGCGTTTTCATGTTTTTCGTTTCGGCCAAAGGGTCTTCTTTGAGTTTGGCCAAGAGGGCCTTGAAGAGCGCCCGGCTGCCCTTGAGCCCAAACCACTCCAAGTCCTCTGCGACAATGTCATTGAACGCGACGGTCCAAGGCATGATGAATATCCTATCATCGACCTAAATTCTGGTCAACTCGGCTGCGAGTAAAGGGTGCGGGAATAACTGCCATGAAACTCTATCAAATCCAATCCGCCTTCGGTATCGACAATCTCGCCATCGCCGAGCGACCCGAGCCACAACCCGGCCCCGGCCAGGTGCTCCTCAAGATGCTGGCCTATTCGCTCAACTACCGCGATCTATTAGTGGTCAAAGGCCTTTATAACTCGAAACTCAAGCTGCCCTTCACGCCGCTTTCGGACGGCGTCGGCAAGGTGGCTGCCATCGGCGACGGCGTTCGCCGCGTCAAGGTCGGCGATCGTGTTTGTCCGCTGTTCATGCAGCAGTGGCTCGAAGGCCAGGTAACCGATGCCAAGTCTCGCTCCGCTCTCGGCGGTGGCGGCGACGGCGTGCTTGCTGAATACGCTGTCTTTCACGAAGACGGTGTGATTCCCGTGCCCGCCCATCTCAGTGACCCCGAAGCCGCCACCTTACCGTGCGCCGGCCTCACCGCCTGGCACGCCCTTGTGACGGAGGGGAAGCTCACTGCCGGCGATGTGGTGCTGACCCAGGGGACAGGCGGTGTGTCCCTATTTGCGCTTCAGTTCGCTCGCCTGGTGGGGGCGCGGGTGATTGCCACTTCGAGCAGCGAAATCAAATTGGCTCGGGCTCTTCACCTCGGCGCCAGCGATGGCATCAATTACAAAACCACGCCCGAATGGGGCGACAAAGCCCGCGAGCTGTCCGGCGGCACGGGCGTCGATCATGTCATCGAAGTCGGCGGCGCCGGCACCATCGGTCAGTCTTTGCGAGCAGTTCGGGCCAACGGCCGCATCAGCCTGATCGGCATTCTGTCCGGCACGGGGGCGTTTAACCTGACTTCCATTTTGATGCGCAACCTATGCATTCAAGGCATTTTCGTAGGCAGCCGCGAAATGTTTGAGGCGATGAACAAGGCCATCGCCCTGCACCGGATGCACCCGGTCATCGACCGCGTTTTCGATTTTAGTGAAGTGCCAGACGCGTTTCGCCATATGGAGAGCGCTACCCATATTGGCAAGATTTGCATTGAGACGAAATGAAGTAATCGCTAGCGCTGGGAAAACTTCATTGTCTTTTGCCTCGTCTTACGGGAATAATAGCAGTGTGCTGTCGGCCAAAGGCGGTTGACGCCTGTTCATGCCGGCTGCGCCAGGAGAATGACACATGCTCGGCACACCGGTTTCCCAAGTGCAGCGTCAAGTAGCTAAAGCCAGCCGTCGTCTATTCATCCAGGCGCTGGTTAATCGACTTGTCTGGTGCTGTGCCGCCGGCCTGCTGGCGGCGACTGTGTGGTTTCTCGTGCAACCGCTGTTGTTCACCGCACCGGAGGAATGGCTGCGCTGGGCCATCGGCGGCGGTATCTTCGCGCTTGCCACCGGCGTCGGCATTTGGCTAACCATTCGCCATGCTCCGTCGCACGTGGAAGCGGCCTTGGAGCTTGACCATCGCTTTCAATTGAAAGAGCGAGCCACCACGTCGTTGACGCTGGACCCCGCATTGACCCACAGTGCCGCCGGTCAAGCGTTGACGGCGGATGCTGACGCCCATGTCGCCAAGGTCAACGTTCGCCAGGGCTTCCCGGTGCGGTTGCGTTGGAATGCGCTCGTTGTGCCAGCCTCTGCAGTGGCATTGGCCTTGGTGGCCATTTTCTATAACCCGGTATTCCAAACCACCGAGGCGGTGGCCGCCAAGAACAAACAAGTCCATAACATTGTGCAGATTGCCGAGGCCCTTGAAAAAGCGAAAAACCCTCTCAGCCTGAATTTGCCCAAGCAAGAGAAGAGCCCGGAGCTGGAGGAGATCGAAAAGCTCAACGAAAAGCTGTTCAAGAACCTGATCGACATCAAGGACAAGGATGACATCCGCGAAATGGCCCAGAAGATGTTGACCCTGGAAGAGAAAATCAAGAACCGCCTGGATGACCTCAAAGCCCAGGAGGAACGCAACAAGGCGATGGAAAACAAGCTCAAGGAAATGGGCCAAGATCCCGCCAAGAAACTCAACCAGGACGGCCCCGCCAAGGACTTTGAGGACGCCCTCAACAAAGGCGACCTCGCCAAGGCCCAGAAAGATCTTCAGGACCTCGCCGACAAGCTCAAGAACGACGGTCTCAACGACCCGGACCGCGAAAAACTCGAGAAGCAATTGGAAGAGATTCAGAAGATGCTCAAGGACGTGGCCGAGATGAAAGATGTCCAGGACCAGCTGAAGAAAGACATGGAAGCCGGCAAGATCAACCCGGAGGACCTCGAAAAGTTGCTCGACGCTCTCAAGGAAAATGCGGAACAGCTCAAAAATCTCGAAAAGCTGGCCGATAAGCTGGGCGAGGCCAAAGACGCAATGAAGGGCGACCCGAAAGACGCCGCCAAGATGCTGCAAGATGCGGCCAAAGATCTCAAAGATCTGGATCCCAACAGCAAGGAGATGCTGTTGCTTCAGCAGCAGGACAAGGAATTGATGAACCTCAAGATGCTGATGCAAAACGGCCTGGACGGCGGCGGCCCGCCGGGCACGGAACGGCCGGTCGCTCCCGATAAGAAAACCGGCGCCAAAGACGCCAAGACCAAAGCCGATCTCGATCCCAATGCGCCATTTAAGTTCAGCGGCAAGGCGAATGGCGGCCAGTTCAAGAAGATTGAGGCCGGCAAAGTCGGCGGGGCTTTCGAAAAAGCCCAGCAAGACGCACCAACGGCGATTGACCGTCAACAGGTGCCCGCGGACGCCGCCGACTTGACCAAGGGATTCTTCGAAAACCTTGGCGGCGCCAAGAAAAAGTGAAGATTTCGCATTTGCTTTTCGAGGGTCAATTGGCCCTCGAAAAGCACGACTGTAAACCCCTTTGGTATTCACAATACCTTGGATTTTTCCGGCAAAAACGGCACGTTGGCCGTTTGCCTTGGCGTGGACTTTGTCCTAGGTTTGAGCGTCCTCAACTTTTGGGGAGAAGAAGAGGACATCCAGGGCCGCCCGGCAGAGAGGGGAATGCCGGCGGCCCTTTGCTTTTTGCCGCTGGCGGCCTGGCCGTCAACTTCCTCTTTGCAATAACGCCCATCTCCTGTAACCTGGGGCAACTACCAACTCCAACCCAGGGAACGAACATGCTTCCAATCCGGCAATACCGGCGTCTTCGCCTCGCGTTTCTTGGCCTGCTTGCCTTTTGTTTGTTGGCTGCTTTCGCGCAGTCCGCTTTGGCCAGCGACGCCGCCGATGGCGGCGAGCAGCAGAATTTCTTCATGCAAGTGCTGCACAACCTGATTACCTTTAACAGCAGCGGCCTGATGAAGGCCCTGGGCCGACAGGATGCCACGATTGCTGCTTTTGTTGTGCTGAACATCATCGTATTTGTCGAAACCGGCTTGCTCGTGGGTTTTTTCCTGCCCGGCGATTCATTGCTGGTAACCGCTGGCTTGATCGCTTCCAATGACAATTGCGGCTGGAGCCTGCCTTTATTGCTGGCAACCTTGTGCCTGTCCGCCATTGTTGGCGACACCGTCGGCTACACCATCGGCTTCAAAACCGGGCCGAAGATCTTTTGCCGGGAAAAATCGTTCTTCTTTAACAAGGATCATCTTCTCAAAGCGCAAGCTTTCTACGAACTGCACGGCGGCAAGACGATCATTCTGGCACGCTTTATGCCAATATTGCGGACCTTCGCCCCCGTTGTCGCCGGCGTCGGCCAAATGCGCTATCGCAGTTTCATCGTCTTCAACATTGTTGGCGGCATCGGCTGGGTATGCAGCATGGTCCTGTGCGGTTATTTCTTGCCGACGCTCTTGAATCCTGTGCTGGAGCCGGTGTTCGGCAGGGGTTTCAAGGTGGAAGAGCACGTCGAGAAGGTGGTGATTGTTGTGGTGCTGCTGTCGATTGCACCGGGAATTGTGGTGTGGCTGAAGAATAAAGCAAAAAAGAAAAAAGGCGAGGTCAAGGAAAGTGAGCCGCTTGCGGCTTAGCGCTCGGCGCCAAGCCGCAAGCGGCTCGAGCAATCAACAATTGCTAAACTCGGGCCGCCGCTTTGACAGCTGCGCTTGCAACCGTGACACGATGCTGGAGTGCATCTGGCTAACCCGTGACTCACTGAGATCAAGCGTGGCGCCGATCTCTTTCATGGTCATGTCTTCGTAATAATACAAAATAATAATAAGCCGTTCATTGCGGTTGAGGCCGCGCGTCACCAGCCGCATCAGATCGCGGTTCTGCAGGCGATGCGTGGGATCCTCCGCCTTCTTATCCTCGAGAATGTCGATCTCGCGGACATCCTTGTAGCTGTCGGTCTCATACCATTTCTTGTTGAGACTGACCAGGCTGACGGCGGTGGCGTCCTCGGCAATCTTCTCGTACTCTTGCAACGAAACGCTCAACCTGGCGGCCATCTCGTCGGAAGTGGGCGGCCTGCCCAAGGAGGCTTCCAGCGATTTGCGCGCTTCTTCCAGTTTCGTGTGTTTGCTGCGCACCAGGCGCGGCACCCAGTCCATGGTCCGCAGTTCGTCGAGCATGGCGCCGCGGATGCGTGGCACGCAATAGGTCTCGAACTTGACGCCGCGCTCCAGATCGAAAGCGTCGATGGCGTCCATCAAGCCGAAGACGCCGGCGCTGATGAGATCGTCGAGATCGACGCCCTCGGGCAGCCGGGCCCAAATTCGCTCGCCATTGTATTTGACCAGTGGCAGATAAAGCTCTACCAGTTGATTGCGCAATTCCGTGGTAGGTTCCGCTCGATAATCGCGCCAAAGTTGCTGCACATCCACGTCAACGTGCGTCACCATGGATTCCTCCCTGATGTGCGGCGAGCGTGGCGGGTGGTCTATTGCGGCGGCCTCTCCGTTGTGTCCGCGCAGCCCGCGAGCCGCACCGTTGCGACAACTGTTGGAGAGATTGTCCACGACTATCAGCGATCTTGGCGACACATCATTCCCCCCGGAAGATGGCCGCCGTTGAGTCGGCGATGCCGTGGCTGCCCACCATGGGCGCGGACGACGATCCTTGCCACCAAGCTTGCCTCGCTTGGAAGCGCTACCCGGCGGCTTACGCCGCTCGGCTCGCCTGGTCCGTGCATGGTGACTGTGTAGACCGATCCGAACCCGCTTGCCTCACTCCCGTCCTTGGATGCCGCCGCTTCGTTGCCGGGCACCAACCCAGCGTCCCCCCGCGACGGCCTTGGGCCTTCAAAAAAAGGCCACTCACCCCGTTGTTATCGACCGCACGCCCTTGGCCCCTTCAGCAAAACCGGCGGAACTGTCAACTTCATCGTCGTTGACACAACCCGCGCGGTCCGCTCTCGGCATCCGGCGAAATCCCCCGATTTCACTGGATTTCCTGCTCGGGCTAAACCCGTCAGGAAGCCTCTGGCACTTGCGGTTACATTTGGAGGGAGGCGTATAAGATGTGAGGGCGAGTTTGTCCAGAGCAAAACAGCCACAAAGCAATCACGAAAGCATTTCCAGTCCCAGCACCGTCAAATCATCTGTCTGTTCCGTTGTCCTGAACAACTCCTGGGGTATTAGCCGGACCAGCTCGTCAACCGGTGACTGGCGATGCTTGGCGGCAAAGGCTATCAAACTCTGCACGCCCGCCGGGACGCCGGCAAAGCTGGCTTTGTCCATGCCGTCGGTATACAGCAACACCTTGTCTCCGGGTTGAAGCTGCTCCGTTCGGACGGTGAACTCCGTGTCGAAGACCCCCAGCAGGCTCCCTTCCGCCGGCCACATGCGCGGTTCGCCTTTGCGTGGCACATAAATGGGATGGGGATGGCCGGAGCGCGAAAATCGCAGTATTCGTTCCCGATAATCCAGCAGGGCGTAAATCATGGTGATAAACGGTGTGTCTGCCAATTGCTGCTTGATCAAATCGCGATTGAGCCGTTCCAGCACTTCGTTGGGTTGAACTAGTCGGTAGGTTTTGCCGTTGATCTCCTTGACGCGCACGCCCGTCTTGACGAACACCGTCAACAGACTCGCCGGTACGCCGTGACCCATGGCGTCGGCGACGTAAAAACCCATGTGCCGTTCGTCGAGCCGAAAAACATCGTAGAAATCGCCGCCGACCCGGCCACACGGCTGATAATGAACCGCGAACCGCACTTGCGGCACCTCGGGCAGGCTTTGCGGCAAGAAGCTTTCCTGAATCCGCCGGGCCAGCTCCAGTTCCACGTCGATCTGCTGATAGGCTTGCTGCAAACGCTTGTTGACGCGATTGACCTCGGCTGTCTTCTCGGCCAGGCGGTCATGGCGGTCCTTGTTGCGTAATAAGGCTCGCACCTGAGCAAGCAGCTCGGCAGGATCGAACGGCCGAAGCAGGTAAGCGTCGGCGCCGCTTTCCAGACTGGCCAACCGAGCGGCGGGGGCTTGATCGTCAGTGATATACAGCGTAGGCAGGTAGCCTTCCTTCAACCGATTGCGAAGGCGGTGACAGAACGCCAAACACTCGCCTGGTTTGCGGGTCGCGTGCAAAACCACGGCCTGGTAAATGGAAAGATCAAGTGCATCGGAGCCGCCGAAGACATGGCGGTCGACGCCGTATTGGGCATC
>DASRAT010001005.1:0-4884 GCA_035638015.1 Gemmataceae bacterium
GGGGCATTTACTTGCAGACTCTTGAAGAAGATGAGGGCGTCAAACTTTACGACAATACGGCTCACGTGCTGGTACTGGTGTGGATGTCCGAGGCCGACCTCCGCGCAGGCAACCAGCCCACCATGCTACTTTGCCGGGGAACGACCCAGAAGGCCGGCCAGAATTCGCAGCGCCGAGGCACGAATCAATCTCTCGATCCAATCACGGGCTTTGACGCGATTATTATGGACGAGCGTCAGCTGGCCGCAATGAGCAACGGGGTTCGCGCGGAAAGAAGGCTTGTTACGATTTGGTCGGGGCAACCTGTCGAAGTCTACGATTTTGAATTCCCGACCTCACGCACGAATTCGTCCCAGGTCGATGGTTCGGTCAAGCCAAATTACCAGTACCACCTTGAAGTTGAACATGTCGTTTTCCCCGGAGGCGGAAGCCGGCCGGATCAACCTGGGATGGTTTGGGAACGCGAGTCGTTTGCCGTGGTGAACAAGCCGGCCGATGCCAGGATCGAGCGGATGCCCGGTTACGTCGTGTCACCAGAACTGGAGATGGCCATCAAGGAGTGCTTTGAGCGCGAACTTTCTCTCGACTTGCGCGCTGCCAAAGTATTGCCGGTCTCGTCGGTTGACCATGCAAAGATCGGCAAGCGATTGTCACATCATCCGCTACACGACACGTTCATAGGTGCGAACTCAAAACGCAGCCCAACCGGGTTCTACGAAAAATCGCAATCGGGCACGTTGATTGCTGATGTTGACGAACCCATGGTTGAAGACGCCAGGCAAATCCAGGCCATATTCAAGGATCCAGTCGAACGGGTACTTCGAGTGTTCACGATGCCGCTGATTGCCCTCGAAGCCTTGTGGAGGCAAACCGCCAGACATCTGCAATCAAAGAAACCTGATACCCGGAGAGATTGAACTGAGGGAAGAGTCCGCGTGCCGCCAAATAAGAATACCTGAGAGCTTTGCAAGCTCGATGAAGCGATGATTCGAGTCATAGTCGCAGATGGCGTAGAGATTACGTGCTGCCTGTTCGAAGGGATTCTGGATCTGCTCTCGACTCAAATCCTGTCCCTCCATCATCCCTCCATACCGTGGTCGTCGCAAGGACGATGCCACTTCGGTACCAACACACACTTTACACAGAAAAAGACGCCATTTGCAAGCGTTCTCAATAGTCCTTGCCCCGTACAAAATAGCCCTTGTAGCGGACTTAAAATCCCTGCGGAGTAAAGAGGGTACCCGCGCCACACTACTGCGAGGGTTGGCCGAGAATGGCTTCGGCAGCGACCAACTCGCCGAAATGCAAAAGATCATCGACGCTGAGAAAAGCGACCTCTTCGACGTGCTGGCTTACGTTGCCTATGCGCTACCCAAACTACCCGCGACGAACGGGCGACCAACGCCTCAAGCGCGATAAGCGCGATATTCAACAGCAAGCAGCAGGCTTTTCTAGCTTTTGTTCTCGCGCAATATGTGAAGGTTGGCGTGCATGAACTCGACAGGGAAAAGCTCTCTCCGTTGCTGAGGCTCATGGTAAAATTACCATGCTAGTGCCGCTTCCAGTTCACGAGTTTCGCGCGAAAAAACGGTGAACAATCGTTTAATCCGCTGAACATGGATCAATTAAAACCAGCCTTTTCAAGGGCACGAAACTGACGAAGTGGAAGCGGCACTAGCCGCAAGTAAATGACGGCGGAATCAGGATTCCATTTGCGGCGATAATTGTATCAATGATCCTCAGCGATTCCTGAAAAGCATTGACGGGCGGGACGTGCCGTGTGAACATGCAACGCGGCGTTTCGGCGGAATACACATCTCTCCATTTTGATGAAGGTTGGGAGGTTGGCCATGAAGAAATCGGCAAAACTCGTGATGCTGGCCGTGCTGACGCTAGCGTTAGCCGTGCCGGCAATGGCGGTCAGCCAGGACAAGGCACCGGCGAAGAAACAAGACACGGCCACCAAGGGCTTGCGCGTCTTTTTTACCTCGCACAGCTTGCAGTGGTACGTTCCTGCGCCGCTCGGCGAGCTAGCCAAGGCGGCAGGCCTCAGCGACCACAAATTGGTGGGCCACCAGCAAATTGGCGGTAACCCCACCCTGGCGCAGTGGAACTTGGCGGAGGCCAAGAATGAGGCGAAAAAAGCCCTCAAAAAGGGCGAGGTGGACGTCTTTGTGATGGCGCCGATCCAGGCGCCCGACCAGGGCATTGAGAACTTTGTCAAACTTGGACTGGAGCACAATCCCAACATGCGCTTTAGTGCTCAAGTCTCCTGGGGCGCCTACGACGCGGACATGCAGACGTTTCCCCAAAGCGGCAAAGGCGCCGGCAAAGTGGATCGCAACAAGACCGTCGAGCAGCTCGTGAAGATCCATGAGATCAACATCAGAGCTCTTGAGGCCCAAGCCGACGACATCAACAAGAAGTATGGCAAGGGCAAAAAAGTCTTGTTCTTGGTGCCCAGCGCTCAGGCGACCATCACGTTGCGGACCAAGATTATCAACAAGGAGATGCCTGGCATAGCCACCCAAGGCGAACTGTTCCGCGATGCAATCAGCCATCCCACGGCGCCGCTGGAAGCGCTCAACACGTATTTGCACTTTGCCGCGATTTATCGCCAAAGCCCGGTGGGCTTGCCCCCGTCCAGCCTGCTGAAAAAAGACAAGAAGTATGATGACAAAACGGATCGCGTTCTCCAGGAAATAGCGTGGGAAACGATCACCAAGTATCCCTACAGCGGCGTCACGGCAACGCCGGCGGCGAAAGGAAAGTAATATTCGTTTGGCCGTGCTAAGGGATGGAGGAACTTCCGGTTCCTCCCCTCCGCCAAAAACCAAATGAGCGGCATGATTCCACCATCACCCAAGAAGTACAACGCCGCTGTTGAATTGATTGTTCGCAACTTGGTCCCGCGCCGGGCTGCCAAGGTCGCCTATATCGACGAGGGTGGGAAGTATACGTATGCCGAGTTGGCGGAGCGGGTCGGGCAGTGTGCCAACGCCTTGAAATCGCACTCCGGCTCGCTGACGGCGCCACGCTGGGGCGGGAACCACCGCTCCTGATCGTCGGATGGCGGCGCTAACCCTGCTTACAAAGCTCGGCTCACCGGCACAACAGTTTTTTGACTGTTTGCGCCTTTGATAATTGACATAGCAAACAGGGCGCCTAGCATGGCACTTGCTCCGAAATCCCACCATCGAGACCAGTAACCAACATGAAACTATTTCTCCTCCTTGGCTTCTGTGTGATCACACTCACCGGTTGCAGTAGCCGTGACAGCGACAAGACCGCGGCCAAATCCAAAGGCACAATCGGCGTCTCGTTGCTCACGCTTGACAATCCGTTTTTCAAAGTCATTGGCGACAACATCACCAGCGAAGGCAAAAAACAAGGCTACGAGACCATTGTTGTCAGCGGCGACAAGGATGTAGCTAAGCAGAGCAATCAGATCAAGGATTTCATCGTCAAGAAGGTTGCCGCTA
The DNA here is from genome assembly GCA_035638015.1 of Gemmataceae bacterium. Classification (GTDB taxonomy): domain Bacteria; phylum Planctomycetota; class Planctomycetia; order Gemmatales; family Gemmataceae; genus DASRAT01. Next base: position 3,483 of record DASRAT010001005.1, read on the forward strand.
TCGTTCTCAGTCCGTGTGATTCGAAGGCGATTGTGCCGGTAATCCAGGAGGCGAACGCCGCCGGCATTCCGGTCTTCACCGTCGACATTCCATGCAACGAATCGGGTGTGAAGATTGTGACGCAGATCGCGACCGATAATTACGGCGGCGGCAAGGAGGCGGGAGTTGCCATGATCGAGGCGCTGGGTGAACAAGGTGGGGAAATCGCGATCCTGCATTTCAAGCAGGCCGAATCGTGCCAGCTGCGCGTCAAGGGTTTTCGCGAGGTGATAGATGCCCACAACGCCAAATCGCCGGTGAGAATCCAGATCGTCAAGGAACTCGAAGGCGGTGGCGCGAAGGACGTCGGCCTGAAAGCAGCGGAAGATACTTTGCAAGCTCATCCGAATCTGCGTGGCATCTTTGCGATTAATGATCCTTCCGCCTTGGGAGCCGTCGCCGCAATCGAAAAGGCGAATAGGTCCGGCCAGGTTATGGTTATTGGTTTCGACGGCCAACCCGAAGGCAAGCAAGCGATCAAGGAGGGCAAAATCTACGCCGACCCAATCCAGTTCCCCGACCGCATGGGGGTCGAGATCGTCGGGGCATTCATCCGCTATTCAAGGGGCGAAGACGTTCCCCCACAAACGCTCATTCCGACGATACTTTATCGCAGGGCGGATGGACTAAGAGATCCAGAGCTGAAGTGAATTGGCATTTCGACACTTTGAAGGTGGTAGGCATGGCCGCCTTGGAAAAGGCGATTGGCCTATGACAACACCACTTCTTGAGATGCGCGGAATCGTTCGCTCCTTTCCCGGCGTTCAGGCACTCCGGGGGGTCGATCTCACGCTGCAGCGCGGTGAGGTTCTCGCTCTTCTCGGCGAAAACGGTGCGGGCAAAAGCACCCTGATGAAAATCCTCGGTGGCGCCTTTGCCGCGGACGACGGTTCCATCGCCATCGATGGCCGCCCTATCCGATTTCGTTCCCCACAGGATTCTCGCCGCGCCGGCATCGCTGTTATTTATCAGGAGTTCAACCTGATTCCAGGATTGAACGCCGTGGACAATATCTTCCTCGGCAAGGAGATGACGCATGCCCGCTTCATCCGCCATACGCAACAGCGCCGCCGCGCGGAAGAATTGTTTCGACGGCTCGGCGTCGTAATCGACCTCGACGCGCCGTGCAAGCACCTGACGACCGCGCAGCAACAATTGGTCGAGATCGCCCGGGCCCTTGCATTCAACGCCCGCATCCTCGTCATGGACGAGCCGACGGCCGCCCTCACGTCGCATGAAGTCGAATGCCTGTTCACGATCATAGCTGAATTGCGCAAGCAACAGATCGGCATCATCTATGTTAGCCATCGGCTCAATGAGATCTTCACTATCGCTGACCGCATTACAATCCTGCGCGACGGGG
>DASRAT010001006.1:0-8018 GCA_035638015.1 Gemmataceae bacterium
CAAATTTCCCCTGTTGGTAGGCCAGGACACCTAATAAGTGGTGGGCGTCGGCATGACGCGGATCGGCCTGGAGAATCTGATGGTAGTGTTGCTCGGCCTGGGCGAGGTCGCCCGCTTGATGGTGCTTGATGGCGAGAGCGAATACATCCGCGGCGGTGGCCACTGTGAATTGTCCTGCGGTTGGCGCGGCCCTTGGGGCCGCGGCTAAACATCGATTGCCGCTGCTGCCACTTTGCTTTTGAGCGCCTGAGCGATGCGTTCAAAGACATCATCCCAGTCGCCGAGTCGCGTTTGGCGGTAAAGACGCATTGTAGGATACCAGGGACTGTCGTCGCGCTGCAACAGCCAACGCCAATCCGGCACCAACGGCAGAGCGACCCAGACAGGCACGCCCAGGGCGCCGGCCAGGTGCGGCACAGCCGTATCGGAGGAAATCACCAGGTCCAGGCTCATCATGAGCGCCGCGGTGTCCATGAAGGGGCCGGCTTCTTCGTCAAGTTGGTCCCCCAGGTCCAGCACGTTGAACTTGGCGTTGAGGTCGGCAGCTTGCTCTGCTCCTGGCCCTTTTTGCAAACTGACTAGCTGAACGCCTGGAATGGCGGCAAGTGATTCAAATCGAGCCAGATCAAGGGACCGCTGTTTGTCATCGCGGTAAGCGCGGCTACCTTGCCAGGCAATGCCGACAAGGAATCGCGCGTGACCCGCTTTGACTCGCCACTCGTCACTCGCCACGCGCCACTTTTCCACCAAATCGCCATCCACAGACAAATAATTCACCGCCCCGGGAATGGTTTCGAGCGTGGTTTGAAAAATGCGCGGCAGGCTTAACAGGGGAGCGTGGACATCAAAATCCGGCAGCTCAGAACCCCGGGGCACCAACTGGTCGATGCCGTCGGCGCCGGTCAGCACCCGCTGGAGCGACGGTTGACACTCGACAACCACCATTCCCCCGCGGTCTTTGACAAGCCGGGCGTAGCGCACAAATTGCAAGGTGTCGCCCAGACCTTGTTCGGCGTGGAGCAAAATAGTTCGGCCTTCGAGGTCCGACCCATCCCATTCCGGCTGCGTGAACAAGCGCGACACCACGCCGGGCTGCCGCCAGCGATGCTCGTAACGCGGCCAACCCTTGTCGAAATCGCCGTGCAACAACATCAACAGCCCTTGATTCCAAAGCGCTTCGGGATAATCGGGCTTGATTTGCAGGGCTTGTTCAAAATGGTCAAAGGCTTCGGCGAAGTTGCCCTGCCGAGCTTCGGCGTCCGCTTGCCCCCACCGCGCCGCGGGAAACTGAGGCTTGATTTGCAAAGCCTGTTCAAAGTGCCCGACGGCATCGGCGAATTTCCCCTGCTTGGCGAGAACTTCCCCTTGACCCATGCGGGCTTCCGCATACTCGCGCTTGATCTGCAATGCGCGCTCGTATTGCGCGAACGCCTCGTCGAGTTTCCCTTGTTTGTTGAAGGCCACGCCCAGGTTGTAGCAAGCTTCGGCATAGTTGGGGTTGAGGCGCACCGCCTCGTTAAAGTGCTTGACGGCCTCATCCGATTCACCGAGGCCGAACAGAGCATTGCCGAGGTTGAAATGGGTTGCGGCATGATTGGGCCGCAGGCTCAGGGCGTGTTGCAACTGCGCCACCGCCTGGGGCAGCCTGTCCAGGCGATGCAAGGCCATGCCGAGGTTCAGTTGCGCATCCGCGTTGTCGGGATTGAACTGGGTCGCCGCTTCAAAGCACTTCACCGCCTCCTGTGGTTTATCTTGCAAAAGCAAGATGGTCCCAACATTGCTGTGAGCGTCGGCGTAATCGGGAATGAGCTGCAACGCGCGCTGGTGGCACGCCAGAGCTTCGGGCAACTTGCCCTGCTCTTTCAAGATCACGCCCAGAGTGTTGTGAGCGTCGGCATAGTTCGGATTGAGTTGCAATGCCTGCGAACAACTATTGGCCGCCTCGTCCAGCTTGCCGCTGAAAAGCAAGGCGTTCCCCAGATTGTGGTGGGCCTCGGCCGACCGGGGATTGAGCTGCAAGGCCTGCTTGTAACAGGCGATGGCATCCTCCATGGCGCCCTTGTGCAGCAGGGCATTGCCAAGGTTGGTGACGGCCTCGACGTAATTTGGCCGAACGCGGAGGGCATGCCGCAAATAGCCGATGGCTTCGTCGAACTTCCCTTGGGCCACTAGAGCGCTGCCCAAATTGTTATGAGCCTGAACCAATTCAGGCCGCAGGCGGATGACTTCTCGGTATTGGACCACGGCTTCGTCCAGCTTGGCCTGGCTCTGCAGGGCGCCACCAAGAGCGTTGAGTGCGTCCACGAAATCGGGCTGTAGTTCGAGGGCGTGTCTGCAACTGGCAACCGCCTCCTCAAACTGGCCATGCGCTCGCAAGGCGATGCCCAGGTTGGAGTGGAAGGCGGCGACGTCAGGGTTAAGGCTAATGGCGCGGCGGATGGAATCGATCGCCACGTCGTGCCTGCCCACCTGGCTGGCGAGCACACCTAACAGGTGATGGGCGTCGGCGTTGTGGGGGTCGGCCTGGAGAACTTGGCGATAGATTTGCTCGGCCTGTAGCAGGTTTCCCGTTTGGTGATATTGCAAGGCCAAGGTCATGGATTCGACGCTAGTAGTCACGGCAGGCACATTCCAATGGGATGGTAATTGCATTGTAGGACGGCCTTCCCAGGCCGTCCGGGACGGCCTGGGAAGGCCGTCCTACCTCGCGGCTTGGCCGCGTAAAGCATGTGAGATAGACATTGTACCTCACATGAGCACTTTCATGAAGCCATTCATTGCCGCTCACGACGTTGGTGCGTCGTGGATTGGCGTTTCGCAACTATGGTCTCCAATTCTTGGGCCATTCGTTGGAACACGTTTTCCCACTGACCGGGAGATATTTGCCGAAAAAGCCGCATGGTGGGATACCAGGGGCTGTCTTCACGATCCAGCAACCACCGCCAATCCGGGACGAATGGCAAGGCTACCCACACCGGCACGCCAAGTGCCCCGGCAAGGTGAGCAATTGCTGTGTCGGAGGAAATGACCAGATCCAGGTTTTTCATGATCGCCGCCGTGTCCATGAAAGCGCCGGATTTCTCATCCAACTGGTTGCCCAGATCACGGACGGGGAAGGGATTAGCCGCAAGCTGCTCTATTCCGAAGCCTTTTTGCAAGCTAATGAGCTGGACGCCCTCGACATTAGCTAGCGGCGCGAATTGGCTAAGGGGAATCGAGCGTTGACAATCGTGGCGGTAGGACGGATCGCCTTGCCAGGCAATGCCGACTAAATGTGGCGGGTGGTGTGTGGTAGGGTGGGTGGAGTCTTCGGAACCCACCAAGTCGCCGGGGTGGGTTCCGAAGACTCCACCCACCCTACATTGGACGCGCCACTTTTCCACCAGGCAAGGGTCTGCATTCAGATACGGCACCGCCGCGGGAACATTATCGACAGTCGTGCCCAGGATGCCGGGCAAACTCGGCAGGGGTGCCTGTACCTCAAATGGCGGCAGCAGCTGTTCGCGCGGGATCAGCTGATCCACGCCAGCCAGGCTGGTCCAAAGCGGCACCAGAGTTGACGGACATTCGACGATCACTTGGCCGCCGCGATCCTTGACCAGTGGCACGTAACGCACGAACTGGAGCATGTCGCCCAGGCCCTGCTCGGCGAAAAGCAAAATCGTTTTGCCGCTCAGGTCGGCGCCGTCCCAGAGCGGTTCCGCGAAAGAGCGCTGGGGATAGCCTTTTTGCCGCCAGCGCCACTCATAGTCAACCCAGCCGCGAGGCCAATCGCCAGTCAGCAACCGCGCCAGACCGCGGTTCCAGCGGGCTTCCGCATTGTCGGGATGCAGCCGCACCGCTTCTTCAAGTTGCGGCAGCGCCTCGTCGGGTCTGCCGCTCTCGTGGAGCAGCACGCCCAGGTTGTTGTGGGCGTCGCGATGATCGGGAAGCAGACGAATGGCCTGCCGATAATGCTCAATCGCGTCGCTCAATTTGCCCTGGCTCTTGAGTGTGTTGGCCAGATTGTACCAGGCATCGGCATACGTGGGCGCCAGTTGCAGAGCCTCCTCGAAATAGCGGACGGCCTCGTCCAGCAAACCCTGATTTTGCCTGACATTGCCAAGGTTATTGAGCGCCTGCGGGAAGGCCGGCCTCAAACGCAATGCCATCTGGCAATGCGGCAACGCCTCGTCAAATCGATCCTGCAGAATAAGGGCGCTGCTAAGGTTGTTGTGAGCGTCGGCATCCTCGGGGCTTAGAGCCAATGCCTGTTGAAAGCAGATCTTCGCTTCCTCAAAACGGCCCTGCTGGGCGAAAGCTACACCGCGCTGTTTGGCATCTAAAACCGCGTCCGGCCCAGGGCGTGCAAGGTCAAGATTGGTCCGTGCGCCAGCATGATCCGGCTGCAATTGCAACGCCTGCAGGTAGCACGCAATGGCCTGATCCGCGTGGCCCTGGCGGATGCGGACCTGGCCCAGGTTGTTATGAGCGTCGGCATCGCCGGGTTCGTGGGCGATGACCTGCAGAAAGCAAACCGCCGCCTCGTCGAGTTTTCCTTGTTCAGCCAGGGCAACTCCCAAGGAATTCCTGGCACTTGTGTAGCCAGGCACTAATTGCACAGCCCTGCGAAAGTGGGCCTCCGCTTCCGCCAGTTGGCCATGCGCTTGGCAAATCGCGCCCAGAAAACACCAGGCATCGGCATGGGCCGGATCGGCTTGGAGCACTTGAAGGTAAAGCTGCCGGGCCTGGGCAAGAGCGCCGGTTTGGTGTTGCGTGACGGCGGCAGCAAAGAGTTCCGCGGTGGTGGCCATTCGAGGGGGCCTTGGGTCCGTGTTCAGTTATTAGGAGATTTTACGGACAATTGTGCTTGCAGTTCCGCCGCCATGCGCTCAAATACATCGTCCCAACGGCCCAGTTGCGTTTGGCGAAAGAGGCGCATGGTAGGGTACCAGGGACTGTCTTCGCGATGCAACAACCAACGCCATTCCGGCACGAAGGGCAAGGCGATCCATACAGGAACCCCCAAAGCGCCGGCCAAATGCGGGATGGCAGTATCGCAGGAAATGACAAGGTCCAGGTTTTTCATGATCGCCGCGGTGTCCATAAACGCACCGGCCTTTTCATCCAAACGGGCGCCCAGATCCATGACTTCGAAAGCGCCACCCAGGTCGGCAAGCTGCTCCGTTCCCGGTCCTTTTTGCAGGCTGATGAGCTTTACGCCCGGAATCCGGCCCAGGCCCGCGAACTGAGTCAACGGCATGGCCCGTGTGTGTTCCTGGTGCGACGGATCGGTTTGCCAGGTGATGCCAATCTTGAAGATCCCCTCACCCCCTATCCCTCTCCCCGAAGCGGGGAGAGGGAGGATTATCGCCAAATCACGCCGCCACTGGTCGACCAATTCGGGATTGGCCTGGAGATAGGGCACCGTCCGGGGGATGGTGGCCATCGTGGTGCGAAAGATGCTGGGAAGGCTGAGCAGAGCCGCTTGCACGTCAAACGACGGCAACTCGGCGCCGGTGGCCACAAGTTGATCAATGCCGGCGCAACCCGCCAGCACGTTGCGCAGCGGCCTTGGACATTCCATGATCACTTTGCCGCCGCGCTCTCGCACCAGGGGCACGTAACGAATGAAATGAAACGAATCGCCGAGGCCCTGTTCCGCATAAAGCAAAATCGTGCGTCCGTGCAATGGCGAGCCGTCCCAGCGCGGCTGTGCGAACTGACGTCGGGCATGGGCGTAATGTGTCCAGCGCCATTCATATTCGGGCCAGCCGCGCTCGAAATCGCCGCGTAGCAGCCACAAAACGGAGCGGTTCCAACGCGCCAGTGGAAGCTCGGGTTCGATACGCAATGCCGTTTCCACACATGCCAGGGCGTCGTCGTATCGCCCCCTGCTCCTGTAGGCATTGCCCAAATTGGTGTGAGCCAACGCGAAGTTTGGCCTTCGCCGCAGCGCTTCCTGGTAGCACACAATGGCCTGATCTGCCTTGCCCTGCAAAAACAAGGCGTTCCCCAGGTTGTTATGGGCATCGGCAAAATCGGGCGAGATTTGCAAAGCTCGTTGACAATGTCTGACTGCCTCGTCCAATCGGCCCTGAGTTCGCAAGACATCGCCCAAGCCATTATGCGCATCCGCATACTGCGGATCGCAAGTCAGGGCCTCCCGGAAGCAGACAACTGCCTGGTCAAATTGGCGTAATGCCCGGTACGCCAGCCCAAGATTTGAATGGTAGTGTGCGGCGGTGGGGGTCAACGCCAAGGCTTTATGGATTGAAGCAATAGCCTGATCGAACCGACCAGTCTGGTAAGCCAAGACGCCTAGCAAATGGTGGGCGTCAGCATGGCCAGGGTCCATCTGAAGAACTTGGCTGTAAAGTTGCTCGGCCTGGGCGTAGGCGCCGTTTTGATGGTGCCGATAGGCTAATGTGAAAATCTCGGCGACAGTGGGCATGGGACCAGTTTCTTGTATGTGCGCTGATTTCAGGCAGTGGTGGTCGTGGGCAGCCGTTGCAGGGCATCCGCCATGCGCTCGAATACATCCTCCCACCGGCCGAACTCGGATTGGCGGAAAAGACGCATGGTAGAATACCAGGGACTGTCCTCACGCCGCAACAGCCAACGCCAGTCTGGCACTACTGGCAATGCAACCCACACCGGCACGCCAAGCGCGCCGGCGAGGTGTGGGATTGCCGTGTCCGAGGAGATCACGAGATCGAGATTTTTCATTACTGCCGCTGTGTCCATGAACGGGCCGGCGCTTTCGTCGAGACGGCTGCCGAGGTCCATCACCGGGAAACTCGCGGCTTGCAGTTGTTCCGATCCTGGCCCCTTTTGCAAACTGATCAACTGGACACCGGGAATCTTGGCAAACGCAGCGAATTTTGCCAGCGGAATGGACCGCTGCCGATCCGCTACCTGGGCCGGGTTGCCCTGCCAGGCGATGCCCACTAAAAGTGGCGAGTGATCGGCTTTACCTTGCCACTCGTCACTCACCACTCGCCACTTTTCCACCAAGGCTGGGTCGGCGTCCAAGTAAGGGATCTGCCGGGGAATCGTGGCCTCCGTGGTGTGGAAGATGCGAGGTAGACCGAGCAGTTGCACCTGGAAGTCGTACGGCGGCAACGGCGAACCGCGGGCCACCAGCCGGTCAATGCCCTCCACACCGGACAGCAATTTCATCAATGGCGCTTGGCACTCAAAGATAACAGTGCCGCCGCGCTCCTTGACCAACTTGGCGTAGCGGATGAACTGAATCGTGTCGCCCAAACCTTGTTCAGACTGAATGAGAATGGTGCGGCCCGCGATTTCGGTGCCATCCCAGAGCGGTTTGTTCATGCGCCGCCAGGCGAAATCAGGCCGTTGCCAGCGCCATTCATACTCGTTCCAGCCTCGTTCAAAATCCCCTTGAAGCAACCACGCCAGCGAACGGTTCCAGTGGGCCTCAGTGTAATCAGGTTTGAGCGTGAGCGCGTGCTCCAGGATTGCTAACCCTTCTTCAACCTGGCCCAGGTCTTTGATAGCCGTGCCAAGGTTGTTATGCGCCTCCGCGAAGCCGGGCTTGAGCCGCACCGCCTTGCGAAAACACTCGACAGCTTCGGGTAACTTTCCCAGACGAAGCAAGGCGTTGCCCAGATTGTTGTGGCCCTCGGCAAACTCTGGACGCAGCCGCAGCGCCTGACGGCAATGCGTCTCCGCAACCTCGGGTTTGTTCATGGCCAGCATCAGCGCACCCAGATTGTTGTGCACCTCGCCATAATCGGGCCGCAAACGCAACGCCTCACGGTAATGGGACGCCGCCTCGTCCTTTTTCTCCTGCCGCAGCAAGGCGTTGCCCAGGTTGTTATGCGCCTCGGCAAAATCGGGTTTGAGTTGCAACGCCTGACGAATTTGAGCCACCGCCTCATCCAGGCGCTCCAGGCTTTGCAGGACATTGCCCAGGCCATTGTGGGCTTCCGCGAACTTTGGATTGAGGCGCAACGCCTGGCGGTAATAGGCTTCGGCATCGGCCGGTTTTTCCTGGGCAGCCAGCGCCTGGG
>DASRAT010001007.1:0-10938 GCA_035638015.1 Gemmataceae bacterium
ACAATCCAGTGGCTGCGGCTACACTGGTGATACCACCCCACGGCATCTCCATCGCCTCAGCGGCCGCCCATTGCCGCCGCGAGCGTTCGTCCAACACCGGCGCCATCGCTTGGAACTTTCGCCGGATCCGTCCTATAACGAGTGCATCTTGCATACAGCTGTCATCGCACAAAATCTACAGCTGGGACAAGGTCAAATTGTTCAAGTTATTTTTGCGCAGGCCCTTTAAGCGATCACCTTGTCCGCGAGTGCAACGATGGACAAATCGGTTTTCGACTGTTTTCGGCGGCAAGTCCCCTTTGAGGATTTGGAGTTTTACCATGACTTCATGGGCGTGAGGATCAGAAAAGGACTTGAGGTGCCCCGGGACAGTGCCTTGGAGAGCCCGTCCCTCAAAGGCGGCTTCCCGGTCGGCCAGATGAGCAGCGGCCGCGCCACCAGGATGTGCGCTGATGATCCCACCATGCTGCACCCCGACTGCGAGGATTTCTTTGAATGGACGGACATGCTGACGGCGCTGATCAATGCCGGCCCGACTTTTCAAATGATTGAGGTGGGAGCGGGCTTTGGCCGATGGTGCACCAATGCGATCGTGGCGTCCCGGCGCATGGTCGTTCGCGCTCGGCCGATCATCAAAACTTTTGCGATTGAAGTCGACCCCTTCAAGGTCCGGTTCCTCAACAAACACCTCGTCGCCAACCACGCCGTCGGGGAGTGCGCCGTCCAACATGCCATCATCGATTACAGCGCGGATACCGACATGTACTTCGGCTGGTATGCAGACAAGTTTCTTGTGCCGTTGACCGATGTTGCAAACAGTTATGGCAATGGCATTGTTCGTAGCAAGGATATGGCTCAACACCTGGGAAAGAATCCTTTCGGTACTGCCAAATGGGGACACTTTCATTGTCGTGAATCCAATCCGCAAGCTGCGCTTTGAAGAAATCGGCGTTGAGGGGCCGGTGGATTTCATGACGGTAGATGTTCAAGGCGAGGAGTTTAATCTTGTCAGCGGCGCCATTGCCTACCTCAACGCCAATGTCAAAGTCATGCACATTGGCACGCATACTCCTCATATTGAATCAATGCTCAAGTCCCTCTTGGTGGAGCACGCTTGGAAACTCAAGTACGAATTTCCGCGGGAGACCTATCACGCCACGCCCAGTGGCGGCGTGCTCTTTGACGACGGCATCCAGTGCTGGACCAATCCGAGATTTACGGCTTGATCGGCTGTGAAGCTGCGGAGTCGGCAACCAATCTGATTGGCAGGCCCCGGTCCGCCAGATAGCGTTTGGTCACCGGAATCGGAAACTCGCCGTAATGAAAGATGCTGGCCGCCAGCGCCGCGTCGGCGCCGCCGGTTGTCAGCGCTTCCAACAAATGCTGAGGATGGCCGGCCCCGCCACTGGCGACAACCGGGATGCGCACCGCCTCGGCCACGGCTCGTGTCATTTCAATGTCATAGCCGGCCTTGGTGCCGTCGGCGTCCATCGAGGTGAGGACGATTTCGCCCGCCCCCAGGCTTTCGACTTGTTTTGCCCAGGCCACGGCTTCCAGGCCTGTCGGCGTCCTGCCCCCGCTGATGTGGACTTCCCAAACGGTCGTGCCGTCACGATGCACACGACGCGGGTCGATGTTGACCACGGTGGCGCAGCTTCCAAACTTACGGGCCACCTCGGCAATGAGCTGGGGCGTCCGCACAGCGGCGGAGTTGATGCTGACCTTTTCGGCGCCGGCCTGGATCAAACGGGTGGCGTCGTCCAGTGTGCGAATGCCGCCGCCGACGGTGAAGGGCATGAAAATCTGTTCGGAAACGCGGCGAACCACGTCAAGCATGATGTCGCGGCCTTCATGGCTGGCGCTGATGTCGAGAAACACCAGCTCATCGGCGCCGTCCGCCTCATAGCGGCGGGCGACTTCGACGGGATCGCCGGCGTCGCGAAGCTGCAGAAAGTTGATCCCCTTGACCACGCGGCCGCGGTCAACGTCCAGGCAGGGGATGATGCGTTTGGTGAGCATTTGCCGGTATTATAGGGAGTTGGATGTCGTTTAGCCGCGACACGACGCGGAGCGCGTTGTCAAAAAAAACAGAGGCCCCGCCGCGGCAAGCCGTGACGGGAACCTCTGTCTCGGTGGAGGATGCCGGCCCGCGACTGCGGGCCATGTCCACGGCTCTACCGAGTGGCGCCGTGGCAACATCGGAATGAACGGGGATAAAACAAGCGGGGAGCAGACCGGATCGAAAGGGGATTTGCCACGCCAGGGATCAGGCGGCTTTTTGGGCCACAACCCATAGCATGTACGCCACGCGCTGACAAAGCAGCCGCCGCTGGTGCGTTATGGTTACCCGGTGAGCGCGCCAGGCGTAAAAAAGACCTGCCACGGTGACCGCGGCAATATTACAAATGATCGCAGGCATGATTGATTGACTCCCTATGGGGAGAGCCTCGTTGCTGTTCCGTCAGCAAACTGTAGCTCAGCCCGCCCCGACAGGCAAACATGAATCTTGCGGAATCTGCCGTTAATTCCGGCTTCTTGCATCATGCTGGAAAAACCGTCTTTGCTGCTGCGTCCCTGGAGCCTCCCGTCTGTCGGCGCGGCGGGCGGGCGGATGCGCACCATCGCAGACAGCGCAGGCGCCGCCGTGGGCTTCGTGGCCGACGTCAAGCCCCAGACGTCGCGCTGGCTGCGCTGGCTGAGCCCGCGCACGCTCGAGGTCTATGAAACTCCGGACCAGTCGCTGGTGTTTACCTTGCGGCGTGGTTGGGGCTGGCTGACGGCCTGGCATCTCGTCGATGCCGACGACCGCCTCGTCGGCACATTTCGGGGCCGGGCGCTGCTCGACGGTTTCGGCCATTTCCTGGCAGTGATCGAACCGCCCGATGACCTTGGCTGCGGACGATTCTTGGCGGTCGAAGGCCGCGAGTTGGGCGAGTATGCGTTGGAGCCGCATCAAACTAAGGTGACCTTTGCCGCGGAACTGGAAGGCAATCCCTTTGCGCGCATGCTGCTTTTGGGCGCCGTGCTGGTCCGGCAGGCGTGAACGCCAACGGCATGCGAGGAGCAACTATCCAAATCGAGCAAAGAATGACTAAAACGGTTCAAAGAGAAATCCTGATTCCGCAGGCAAGCCGGAACCGGGGATTCACGGGCGGTCAACCCCCGGCTAATCGCTGTAACGCCTCCGGCGTAAAGAGAGAACACAATGGCCAAAAAGACATCCAAGAAATCGGCGAAAATCGCAAAGAAAACCGCGGCGAAGCCAGGCGCGAAGGTTAAGCCACGCGCGGCCAAGCCGGTAAAACTCCTCTCCGGCGATAACCCGCAAATCGCCAAGGCCTACGGCGACGCCCCCGTGCAGGCCTACATCGCTGCCATGCCAGGCTGGAAAGGCGACGTCGGCCGCCGCCTCGACGCGCTCATCGTGAGCGCTGTCCCCAACGTGTACAAGGCGGTCAAATGGAACACGCCCTTCTACGGCATCGAGGGCCAGGGCTGGTTCCTCGGTTTTCATTGCATTACGAAGTACATCAAGGTGGCTTTCTTCCGCGGCACGTCGTTGAGTCCGGTTCCCCCGGTCGAGTCCAAGCAGAAGGAAGTGCGCTACTTCCACATTCATGAGGACGACAAGATCGATGAAGATCAATTCGCGGATTGGGTGAAGCAAGCCAGCGAATTGCCGGGGGAAAAGATGTGAGCGGTCAACGCGAGTGCGTGGGCCGCAAGGAACGGACTTTCGATGATAAGAGCGCGGACATGGAAAGAGATTACACAGAACTCAAGGCGCGATGGTTAGCAGGCGAACGAGATCGTGAACTTGGTCTGCGCCTGATGTTCTTCGCATGGATGCATTGGGCTGACCCGCCCTTTGTTACTGGCCTGATCGATGATCCAGTGGCCGAGGAACTGTGGCGGGATGTGTTCGCTTATTCGGGCGGTGAAACCTCCATAGACGCAGAGTTCTTGTTTGTCTCCGGCATCATGGCCGAACTCTTCCCGTTTGCCTTAGGGGATGAGAAAGAGTGGAGCCAACGAGGATCGCGGATGAAAAGCCGGGCAATGAACTTGCAGCCAACGGCATTCTCGCTAAGCACATTCGACAACCGTGGCGAGTACGGGACGTACTTTGCCCACCAACTGCGCGGCCATGTCACTTCATCCTGAGCAACGTCCGCTTGGGCCAATGACGGACGCGGTAGAATCTACCATAAAGAAAGCAACAACAACCATGAAGAAAACAAAGAGCAGCTCAAAAAAAGAAAAAGGAGACGGCTCTCCCTCCCAGCCAAAAGATGCGAAAATCAAGGACCTGACTGATTGGCGCGCCGACACCCTCACCCGCATCCGAACCCTCATCCAACAAGCCGACCCCAAAGTGGTCGAGGAGGTAAAATGGCGAAAGCCCTCGAACGCGATGCGAGGGGTTCCGGTGTGGTCGCACGCCGGCATCATCTGCACCGGGGAGACATACAAGGATGTCGTGAAGATGACCTTCGCCAAGGGCGCCTCGCTGGCGGACCCTTCCGGCCTCTTCAACTCCAGCCTTGAAGGCAACACCAGGCGTGCCATCGATTTCCATGAGGGCGACAAGATTGATGAAAAGGCCCTCAAGGCGCTCATTCGCGCCGCCGTGGCACTGAACACGTCGGCGTGACACAGATTGGCCTGCCAGCAACACAAGCCTTTGGAAAACGCTGGATTTGAGTGCGATTGCGAAGGGCCGAAAGGGAATGACCTAAGGGCAAACTTTGCGACTTTGCTGCCGGTTGCCCGGCAGATGCTCGACGAATGGACGTTTCATGAGGCTGAAGCGACGCAACCGCTTGCTGAGAATGACGGCTTCTAGAGCCAATGCACCGTTCTGGGGCAGTTGCCGAACGGAAGCTTGCTCCACGCCGTGCCGCAGGTTATCTTCAACTCCATGACCGAAGTCACTCGCATCCTCAACGCCATGGAGCTGGGCGATCCTCATGCCGCTAGCCAGCTCCTGCCGCTGGTGTATGACGAACTGCGTAAGTTGGCGGCGGCGAAAATGGCTAAGGAAGCGCCCGGCCAGACGCTTCAGGCAACGGCCTTGGTCCATGAAGCGTTTGTACGGTTGGTGGACGGCGACCAGACCCAGCCCTGGAACAGCCGTGGTCATTTCTTTGCCGCGGCCGCCGAAGCCATGCGGCGCATTCTGGTGGACAATGCCCGGCGCAGAAATGCCCTGCGCCGCGGTCAGCGGCTGCACGCTGTCCGGCAACAACGCCGCTTACGGTGGCGGCATCTTCAGCGGCGATACGCTTATGGTCAGCGGCTGTACCCTCTCCGGCAATACCGCAACCAACGGCGGCGGCATCTACAGCGCCGGCAGCGCCGCGACGGTGACCGGCTGCACTCTGTCCGGCAACTCCGCCACCAACGGCGGCGGCATCTACAGCGACATAGGCCCATTGACGGTCGACAGCAGTACCCTGACCGGCAACGTCGCGTCGTCGAAGGGCGGCGGCATCTATGGCGCCGGCGCGACGACTGTCAAAAACCACAGCAGCATCACCGAAAATACCGCCGCCGTTGGCTTTGGCGCTGACTTCTACAACCAACGTGTGCTGTATTTGGACAGCACCAGCATTGTTGGCACCCTTGATGGCAACCCCTCGCGGCCGATCTAGCAAAGCGTCCTGTTATTGGCCGTAAACGCGGCCATACGGCGCGGCGCATGATTTGCCGCATATCGAAAACGATTCTGAATGCACAAAACTTGCACAAGAAATTGACTTTCGATGGGATGCGTTAGAGCGCGCGAGACAACCGCCCCAGGAAGGGCAGCGGCATGCCACCATTAGGAAACCACAGCAAACACTGGATTTGCGAGCATTTGCGACGTGACGACAGGGAACGAAAAAAGGGTGAGTGACGGGACTCGAACCCGCGACAGCCAGAGCCACAGTCTGGAGCTCTACCAACTGAGCTACACCCACCGTGTTTGGTTGAATTTTAATCGGTCTAGCCTGGAAAGCAAGACCCGCACTTAGTTCGCCGGCAGACTCACCTTAAAGGTGCTGCCGGCCCCCTCTGTGCTGTCTACCGCGATGGAGCCGCCCATCAGATCGACATAGCCCTTGACGATCGCCAGGCCCAGGCCGGCGTGCCCCATGTCGTTGAAATGCCGCGACGGGTCGGCCCGGTAAAAGCGCTCGAAGATGCGTTTGCGAGCTTCCGGCGCAATGCCGATGCCGGTATCGCGAACTTCCATGTCTATTGTGCCGTTGTGGCGCTCCACCTGCACGTCAATTGAGCCGTGCGGTTTGTTGTAGGCGATGGCATTGTGCAACAGGTTGGTCAACACTTCCCGCAGCTTGTCGGGGTCGGCATGCATCGACGCGGCGCCGTGGTGATGAACGCTCAGCCGTAACCCACGCGCTTCGGCCAGCGGCCGGACCAGGGCCACGCATTGATCCGCCAGATCGGCAACGTCCACGTCGCGGGGCCGCAGCATATCCGCGCCTGCGTCAAGCCGGGCCAAAGTCAGAAGTCGTTCGACCAGCTGGCTGATTTGCACGCCGCTGTCCCGGCAATCTTGTAAAACCTCGCGGTATTCTTCGGCGGACCGCGGTTTCCGCAGCGTAATTTCGAGCGTGGTCAGCAGCGCCGCCACGGGTGTGCGCAACTCGTGAGAAATATCGGCGGCCGCCTGCTTCTCGCGTTCGAAGACGCGTTTGAGCTGGTCCAGCGTCGCCGCCAGGCGGCCTGCGATGGGTTTCAATTCGTGGGGCAAATGGTCCTGGTCGATGGGCAAACGAAAGTCCTTTTCCGAAACCTTGCTCACCGCGTCCGACAGGCGATGGAGCGGTGTCAAACCGCGCGCCACCAGCCAGAAGCCGCCGACGACCACGGCGGCAAACGCCCCCATGCCAATCCACAAAAGCCGTGTGCGCAATGCCAACCGGCTTTCGGCCTGCTCGCTTTCCAGTTTGTCCTGTGCTTCTTCAAGATCGCTTGCCAGTTCCGCGAGGTGGCGGTCAAGGTCAGCCTTGAGCTTGGCAATGGCATCATCACGCGCAAATGTGTCAATTCCATATTGCAAATAAATGGAAGGCTTTCGGCCCAACAGGCGATCTTCACCCGGCCGCGGTGGCGGCGGCCCTAGCTTAAACCAATCCGGCGCTTTGCCGTCAAGCTTGGGCTCGATCACCAAGCCACGGCGGTTGACGCCGACATTAATCTTCATCGTCACGCGCCGAACGGTTTGCAGAGCGCTGATCTTGACTTCATCCACGACCAACTGGCCCTCATCGGCTTTGCTGCGCGTCTCTTTTTCCAGCTTCCAAACGAAACCCGCCAGCGTCCGCGAATGCTCCAGCGGCAGCACCTGGTCCTTGCCCGGCATGTACGTTTGGTAAAACTGGCCTTCGGCGACGACCGACTGCGACGGATCCTCATCGACGTGTGGCGATTCCAACCGGATATTCGGAGGCCGCGGTTGATAGAGTTTCACGGCGAACGGTGGAAAGGTCGAGGCCGCCAGGGGCGGCACCACGGCCCATATGCCGCCATTGAAAGGTTGACTGGCGAATGCGCCCAAGCCGACCGACAGCAGTTCAGGCCGGTCGCTATATACCACCGCTTTGCGGGCCAGCGTGCGAGCTTGGCCCAAAACTTTGTCATTGAAGGCTCCGATTTCACGGGCGCGGTGGTCTTCAAACTGCTTCGTAAGCAGCGCTTCCGTCGTGCTGCTCTTGGCATCCAGAGCGTCCTTGGTGCTGTTCTTGTTGGCCTCCATCGCCTTGTACGTGCTCTGGTAGCAGAAATACGCCACTCCGCTCAGGGCCAGGCCCATGAGCGAAAGGAAGTACACGATCAGCGACAAGCGGATAGAACGCATGACTGGCACCCCAATTCAGACATGTTGCCAACCAACGCACGATCCAACGCGGCCTGGCGAAATGACGCACCCCAGGCCGCCTCGTCCGCGTTGTCTTGCTTCCTTGCCGTGACGTTTGCCGATTTCCAGCGAACGCTAATCGGCATCGCCACGAAGCATGTAACCCTCGCCCCAACGCGTCAAGATCAACGGTGGCTCAAAGTCTTTGTCGATCTTAGTGCGCAGGTAGCGAATGTAAACGTCAACTACGTTCGACGTGTTGTCGTCATGCTCGTCGTACAAATGTTCCCAGATCTGGGACCGGCTGACCACTTTGCCACAGTTGAACGCCAGGTATTGCAGGAGCGAGTATTCCCGCGGCGTTACCTTGATCAGCTTACCCCCGCGCTTCACCGAATGTGAAGCGGTGTCAATCACCAAATCGTGTGTCCGCAGCACTGGATCCTTGACCTGGTGTCCACGCCGGATCAAGGCCTTCAATCGGGCCAACAATTCTTCCCATTGGAAGGGCTTGGTCAAGTAGTCGTCGGCCCCCAGATTCAGCCCTTTGACCTTGTCGTCGATGCTGCCGCGAGCCGTTAGCACCAACACATGCGAGCTTACCCCTTCTTTGCGCCATTTCTGCAATAACGTTAGCCCGTCGATCTTGGGGAGCATCAGGTCGAGAATGATGACATCGTAGTTGGCGGACTGGGCCTTGAAGCCGCCTTCTTCGCCGTCGGCGGCTGTGTCCACGGCAAAGCCTTCCTCGACCAGCCCCTGTTTGATCGCCCGGAGCATCGGCTTGTGGTCTTCAATCAGCAGTATTCGCACACAACACCTCCGCTGCCAGGCCAAAAACGGTTGGCGTGGCTTAAGCCAACCGCTATCCTAGCAGATAATGCCGGGAAAAGCGCGAGAGCGGCGGAGGTGATGGGGTACCAATCGCTCACCAGCCACGCACTCTCGCGTGTTTCCGGCAGCGTCGCATGCGGCACTGCGGGCGCACCATGCTTTTGGTTTCCCGACTTCCCCTGTTCATGTTAACAAACGCGGGATTAAAAGATCGTGAGAGACACGCCCTTGGCGTGTTCAAAGTTGATGTGGATTGGCGCCGATGGCCACGATGCTGCAGCCGGCAACAACATTAAGGCCCAGCGCCCGTGCTTGCTCCAAAACGGCAGGATCATCGGCGCCCGGATTGAACCATACCTCTTTGGCCGGTTTGCGGCCAAAGTCGGGCAGGACTTTCAAACATGTTTCTGCCGGCAAATACACGCTGACCATGTCTAGCTCATCGGCGGGAACGTCTGCCAGAGTTGGCCAGGCCTGGTGTCCCTCGATCTGGGCCGCATGGGGATGGACGGGATAAACGATGTAGCCCGCAGCCGCGTACGCGCGCACGCATTTGTTGCCGAATTTGCGGCGATCCCGGCTGGCGCCGACAACGGCAATGGTGGGTCGTGATGCCATGGCGAAAATGGATTGTCAGCTGCAAACGCCTGCTTTGCCAGCTGACGCTGCATTTCCAAAAAACGAAAACCCTCGTCGCCGCTGCACGCTTATTGCGCGCCACATGGCAACGAGGGTTCTCGCGTGAAAACGCTGATACCCGCTTAGACAGGGCGGCCTGAAGGGTCGACCACCGGCTTGGCCGCGACGGTCGCCGGCGCGGGCACTGCGCCCGGTTTGCCGTGGATCGCGTCGAAGACCTCTTGCCGATGGACGGGCACTTCCTTGGGGGCCACAATCCCCAGCCGCACTTTGTCACCACGAATCTCCACCACCGTCACGGTGATGTCGTTGTTGATGACGATGCTCTCGTTTTTTTTCCTGGACAGTACTAACATCGCCGCCTATCCTTCTTGGAAACGAGGGGCTAGTCCTGGTGAACTGATTCCCACGCGAAGCACGCTTTGCTGGAGACGGAAGCGAACGCGCCGGTGAAGATCCCCTTCCCCTGGAGGAATCAGTGCATGAGCCTCGGCCGACGGCGGTCAGTCCATGGACCGTGCTAGGTAGAGCATGAACCCCAAATCTGCTAAGACTCATTACTTGTTAATCGTACCTGGACTTACAGTCACGGTCAAGTGGCCGCAAGTCCTTTTTTGGCAAATTTTTGCCGCTTTGGCATGACGATTGTTACGCACCGCACAGTTTCCATTTGCGGCCCACAGCTGCAATCGATCAGAGCTTTTTTGGCTGCCATCTCTTCTTTTCCATGTTTCCCATCTTATCCATATTGTGTTGGCGGACTTATCCTTTCGACTTCGCCGCCCTTTCCGGGCGTAACGCGCGGACGACATTGCCAGCCTGCCACATTTCGCTGTCGGCGATGGCCTTTAACTCCTTCTCCAGCTGCTGGCGATAGTCCGGTTTGCTGTTCGTGTCCAACACGCGCCGCGTTTCCTCGCCGGCTGCTACTTTTTGATACAGATCCTCGAAAACCGGCTTGGCGGCGTCCCGGAAGCGTGTGAACCAGTCCAGGGCGCCACGCTGGGCGGTTGCCGAGCAGTTGGCGTACATCCAATCCATGCCGTTTTCGGCAATCAGGGGGTATAGGCTCTGGGTCGCTTCTTCCACTGTCTCATTGAACGCTTCGGACGGCGAATGGCCGTGTTCGCGGAGGGTTTCATATTGGGCCAGCCACAAGCCGTAGATCGCGCCCATGAGCACGCCGCGCTCGCCGGTCAGGTCACTGTAGACTTCCTTCTGGAATGTGGTTTCAAACAAATAGCCCGAGCCAATGGCAATGCCGCAGGCCAGGCAGCGATCCAATGCCTTGCCGGTTGCGTCCTGATGAATGGCGTAGCTGGCGTTGATGCCCTTGCCTTCGAGGAACAAACGGCGAACGGTGGTTCCGGAGCCTTTGGGGGCGACCAGGATAACGTCAATGTCCTTCGGCGGAATGACGCCTGTCTGATCGCTGTAAACGATGCTAAAACCATGCGAAAAATACAGCGCTTTGCCCTTGGTCAGCAGCGGTTTGAGTTTCGGCCACTGCTCTTTTTGGCCGGCGTCAGACAATAAGTATTGGATGATGGTGCCGCGGGTCGCCGCTTCGTCCAGCGAAAACAGCGTTTTGCCTGGCA
>DASRAT010001008.1:0-2816 GCA_035638015.1 Gemmataceae bacterium
GCCCTGACAGGAATTCTTTGAAATTATTCCACAATCGAAAAACGGCGATGAGGCGAGGAGGTTTTGAAGACGGCAAACATCAGTCGTGGGAGGATGTAACGTGCTCCGTCAAGGAAGGACCGGGACTGGTCGTCAGATGAAATAAGATCCGCTCGGAAAAATCCCGGCAGCCGAGGCAGAAAAACGAGGCTGTTATGGTGGCGTTGAAACAAAGTATTGACGGCCGCGGGCGAGAGGAATCAATAATCCGCAAAGAAAGCATGCGTGCACGGATGACTCATGAATCACTCTTTCGAGGAGAGCCGGCAAGTGTGGAACTTCTTCCCTCCGATTTCCCAACGGCGACTGAATCTAACCGTCCGCGCAGAACCAACTGAGGAACTCAACTCAGTGACTAAAACAAAGGAGACGTCGCATGGCAAATGTAAACTTCTCGGAAAACTACTACTCGTTTCGGCAGACCTATCGTATTTTTGACCAATTGCTCCAGCCACTCACGCCGGAGCAGGCCGCACTGGCTGCCATCGAAGCCAGACTGGTTAATGCGCATAACGAGTATCTCGCCCGCCGCTATCAGGCCGCGATCCAAGCGTACAAAGAGGCCGAAACGCTCATCTACGCCCAACTCAATCCAAGCTTTCCATATGGGTTCAGCGGCATGAATGGCGTTCTGCAGCTTTCGCGCGATCCCAAACTCTTCGAGCCGCTGCTCAGCGCTTCCCTGGAATGGCTCAATGTCCTTCCCGTCCGCCAACCCGTCACCATGACACAGTCGCGCCTTCCGGTAGATCCAGATCTGCTTGGCGACGCGGTAAAACTCGATGCGGCCGGGCTCCTCAGCAGCAAACTTCCGCCCGGCAACACCATGCGGGCGGCGGCTGATCTGCAACTGGCGAGGGCGCTGACCAAGCAGGGCAACACGCCGGCGGGAACATTTTTTACCCGCCGCGCCGAAGCAACCGATCCGGATACGACCAGGCTGCTCAACACGGCGCTTCTCGGCTCCGACAATCCCCCGGTTGCGCCCACACCCGAGTCACGCGGCGCGATCCGTCTCCCGTTTGGCGTGGACGTGCCCTTCAATGTTCATCTGAACCGGCCTGGAACGGAAGCCCCGGACCGCGCGCTCGCCGAACGAGCGTCCGTGACCCTTAACCGGCCCAGCCCGCTCCTGGCGTCGGAGGCATTGGGAACCCCCGTTGCAGAGTTGCCACCCGGCATCACCGAAAACCGCTCGGTCGGGCTGCTCTCCAATGGCACGCTGCAAACGTTTCAGTGGAACGTCGGGGAAGCGCCCCCGCTGGTCGAGATGCGCAAGGCCGTTTATGAGAAGCGCGTCGCCAACACAGACCTGCTCGCCGTGGCCATGCGGCCTTTCCAGCCATCGGATGTAGCCCTAAACCTGCCCCACAACTATTATTACGTCATTCCGCTCGGCTTGGCGGAGTGCTATCATGCGCTCGGGCAGTTCGAGACCGCCGATAGCTACTACTTTCAAGCGGCGTCTTACCAATTTCTGAACGCGGAGATCGAAGCGCCCTACCTCTGGCTGCGACTCGCCACGCTTTATCTTGATTGGGGCAACTTCCTCTTCCGGCAGGAACAGGCGCCAGACGCTTTTCCGATCTATCAGCGCGTCCTGATGGCGGACGATACGGTTCCGACCAGCAGCCTCTACACCACCCCGGCCCTCAAGCCAGGCGTTGACATCGCCACGCAGGTCATTGCCAGCCTGGGTAATCTTAACGCCCTCACGGTTAATCCGCAGGTCGTCGCCGTGATCGTCGAAGTGCGGCAACAACTCATCAAGATACAGGGCGGCCTGGACTTCTGGGGGCACTGGCACAACGCCGTGCCGATCTGGACTTTCGCATTTTTGCAGAGCGCGGCTATCAACTTTACTCAGATGGCTATCAGCGCGGAGCGCGACTTCATCAATTTCCGCGACCGCAAGGATCAGGGCGATCTGACCCGCCAGGAAATCGTGGACGGCATCGCGCAGGGTAATGCCGAAATCAATGCGGCGGAAATGCAGGCCAAAGCCGCCAAAGCGGAGGTGCAGGTTTACAGCGATGGCATTTCACTGGCCGATCTCCGCGAACAGAACGCCAAGAACGCCGCCAACGAATACGCGGCCAAGTCGCAAAGCCAGATCATGTACCAGGCGCTTTCGGCGCAACTGGGCGGCGGCGACGACGGCGACCCGAACCAACTGAACGGCTATGCCGACCTCATGATGGGCATCGCCACGGGGCCTGCGGCCGACATGCTCCGGAACAATCCAGGGGCTCGCATGACGGGCAGCGCCGCCACGCTCTCGGCTGCCGAGCAGTTGGTCGCTTCCCGGCTGAACCGAGACTACGAGGTTCACCGCCTCCAGAGCCAGGTCGGCGAGATGGCGCTGGCAGCCCTGCAAGCCAAGGACCAGTTCAACGCCGCCGCTGCGCGCCAGAAGGCCGCCGAGGCCGCCGTCAACGTCGCCACGGCGCACCGGGACGCCGCCAAGCACGCCATGACCGCCTTCGACAACCAATACTTCACTCCGGATGTGTGGCAGCGCATGGCCCAGGCGATGTGGCGCCTTTATCAGCGCTATCTGACGATGGCGCTCCGCACCGCGAAACTGATGCAGCAGGCCTACAACTTCGAGAACGACGAATCGCTCCATCTCATCAAGAGCGACTACGCAACCGATGAGGTCAAGGGACTGCTCGGCGCGGACGCGTTGATGGCCGACATTCAAAGCTTCACCTACGACCTGATTACCACTCAGGCGGGCAAACCGCAGCCGATGAAACAGACCCTCTCACTGGCCG
>DASRAT010001009.1:0-8601 GCA_035638015.1 Gemmataceae bacterium
AAGGAAGGCGCCGCCGAAGTCAACGTGGTGCTGCGGATCTCACGCAAGTTCATTGCCGAGTTGACCACCAAGAAACTGCAGCGAACCGATCCTGTCCACCTTCAAATCAACGATGACATGCTTGACGGCCAAGCCTATACCGACGCGACTTTCAGTGTTCAGTTTGACGCCAACACACAGGAATCGGTCTTTTTTTTGGAGCTGAAGGGGACCACAACCTCGGCCACGGTATCGGATCGCCCCTATGTGCGAGTGTTGGGCTCGGGCCGCATGAATTTCACGGTTCGCAAGCGCGTCAACTTTGACGGCTTGAAGTACCAGGGCAAACCAACGACCGTGGACGCGACCTTAATGGCCTGCGTCGACCGCGTTCAAACCCCACGCGGATTGTTCGGACTGATTATCCAATGGATCGCCATGCCTCGCATTCGCGAAAGCCAACCCCTGATTGCTCAGGTGGCCTTTGACGACGGCAAGACCAAGCTAACCCAAACTTTTGACGCGGAAGCAGATAAGCTTTTGGGTCAGCTAAACCAGGTCAGTCCGCTGGAGAAAACGGTACAGACGCTGTTTCCGGAAACCCGCGATTGGATTTATTACCTGTCCACGACGCCGACGCATTTGATCGTCGGCGCCGGTCCACGTGGCCGCCGCGTGCCAGAATTGCCGGTCACGGAAAATACCAACGCCCCCATTGAGATGTGGATGCGCACCAAGGGTGAGACGGCGGCCATGGTGACGGTGCTAAAGCTCTGGAAGGACGCGGGCAAACAGCTGCAATCACTGTTGCCGGAGCCCATCGGCAAGTCGATCAAGGAAGACAGTTTCAGGACGGCGACGGTAAAGGATTGGTTTGTGATCCAGTTGGGTGTGGACCGATCCAAGGGTGGGCTGGAGGAGCCGGGGCCGAAACCCGGAGCCATCAAGTGGCGGCCGGTACAGCCGGATAGCCCCAAGGCGGCGCCGTTGGGCACTTCGCCGCTTGGCAACGACATTTGGCGGCCAGCACCCAAGACCCCGCAACAGCTATCGCAAGGCAAAGTGACAGAGGAAGGGCGCATCACGCTGGTATGGCGGCCGGTGATTGGGCCACTCGCGGACGGGGAGGGAGCGCAGTTTCTACCGGTTACAGGCAGTAGTGCCAAAAATCCGGTCCCTTGACGATTTTGTAATCATTCAAAAACGTACGAAAAGCAGGGGATAGTTACGACTAAACTCATTTCGCCGTTCCCAGGGCAATGCCGTCTTGTGTCACCAGAAACGGCCGATGCGTAATGGAATATGCCGACGCGTCATGGTCCTTCTTCAAACGCCGGCCGATGCGTTGCTTCAGCAAACGCCGATCGGAAAAAAGCACCAACGTATCGCGTGAAGGAATTCCTGCCCAAAAGGGATTGCCCAAGGGCCCTGAAAAGAGTTTGTGCAATTGCGGATGCAGCAGGCGGCTGGAGGCAAGACCGTCTTCCGTGTCCACTACGATGACGCGCCCGGAGTCGTTGCCGCGTGAGCCCATGAGTTGTTTCGGCCAGGGAAACTTGGCCAAGTTGTCCATCGCCACGGTGTGCAGGGTGTCGTGAGTAATGCCCCAGCGGTTCTCGTCCCAACCCGTGACGAAACGAAAGATTTGTTTCTTTTTGATGGCGTAACAGATGACCACGTCCGCGAGCCATTCCGTGGTTGCCATGTGCTTGGTGGCGTCGCCGCTTTTGAAATAGGCGCGCGGCTTCAAGACCGGCACGATGTTGCCGCGGATTTCGTCCCAGACCTCGTAGCCAAACTCCGCCGACGCGGGCGTGCTCAGGTGCTCCACGAAGTGTTTGATGATTTGCTCCCGGCGAGCCGGTGCGGCCTTTACTTCCCGGTAGACATTGGTGAGAAACACCACCTGGTTTTTGCCGCGAATCTTGTCGTTTTCGTCCAATTTCCATGCTTGATCCGGCTGGCGTTTTTGCAATTCGGCCATCACGTCAATTACCACTCTGCGGAACAGCAGATGGTCGTCGCGAGTAATTTCCAGGCTGGCCATCACTTTTTGAAACAACGGATTCCAGACGTCACGCTCCGCCGGCGGCACTTGTGTGCTGGCGAACAGCACCAAATCTCCGCCCGCCACAATCCAGTAATGCCCCCCCTGCCCCTCCTGAGTCATGTCGGCGACCATGCCGTGATGCCGCAGCGTCGAGTCGTTGCGAAGATTCGTGGCCTCCGATTTTTGCATGGCGTGCTGCATCATATTGGGCAGTTCCTCGGCCAATTTGTCGGTGTCGCAACTGATGGGCATGACCGAAATCCACAGCCCGACGTCGTCGCGCTCGTGCGGCCCGAAGCCGCAGGACTGGCTTTCCTTTTCCTGCACCTGATCCCAGTGGGCGGGATACTCCAGCTTGTATGCCGAATGGGGATGCACAAACGTTTTGAGGGGAAATGGGAACATGGCGTATGCGGGTTGCGGGGTTTTGGGTTGGTCAACGCCTCCATGACTGGAACGCTCATTATACGGCCCGCTGCCATTTTTGGTGCTGGACACGGTCAGCGTGTCGCAACAAAAAACATGCGGGGAAAGTGAAACAAGGTAACACCGCATTCGACGGGGTAAGCGGCCATTAGCCGCTTACCCAACGCCTGCAAAAATTCGTCCTGCAAGTCCGCTTGCAGCCGTTCCAAAAGTGGTCGCAACGCGGTGCCCATCATCCATGCCAATACCGGGTTTTCGCCAGCCAGGATGTGGCAGTAGGTTGTTTGCCAGGCATCGACCATGAATCCCATTTGAAGCAAGCAGCGGACGTACCAGTCCAGGGGCTGGACAGAGTCCTGGTGCAAACCGACGCCTTTGAGCGCTGCCGCCCAGCGCGGGTCCCCGGCCGTCTTTTCGATGGCTATTTGGGCGGGAGTTTGACCAAAACGGTAAGGCATCTGAACGGCCAGGGTGCCCCCAGGTGCAAGAAAGCCCGCGAGGCGAGGAATCACATTTTCGTGGTCGCCGACCCATTGTAAAGCCGCGTGGCTGACCAGCAGGTCGAGAGGTTTGGCCGGGGACCAAGTGGCAATGTCGGCCTCCGCGAATTTTAGCCTTTGTGGGATCGCCAATTCTTTCGCATCCGCAAGCATCTGCGGCGAGCTATCGACGCCTATCACCTTTGCTGATGGCCATCGTTTGGCTAATCGAAGCGTCAACTTACCGGGGCCGCAGCCAAGGTCTGCGATGGAACGAGTCGATTTTCTTCGCACGTGGGCGAGCAAATCGGGGAATGGACGTGCCCGCTCTTTTTCGAACCATTTGTAAATCGTGGGGTCCCACATGGAATTTTCGTTGCTCCATACGTTAGCCATTTAACTTGCTTTTCTTGCGGCTATTGTAGACAGAGGCCGTGGAAGGGGCGTATCACTGCTGATGGGGAAATTGGCCAGATGGCAACATCATGTTCCGAAGTCTATGCGAAAGCTGTGTCCACATGCGTGAGATCGTCACGCCCAAGGGATCGCGATTTTTACTGTGCCAGTTGTCGGTGAGCCAGCCCGCTTTTCCCAAATATCCTGCTCAACCAGTGGTTCGCTGTGGCGGGTTCCAGCCGAAGAATGACGTCGCAAATAAGACCAAATGAGGACTGCGCATGACCGCCGACGAACTGGCTGCTGCCGTTAGACATGAGGCGGCAATGGAATTGACCAGCGCCGTGAGCCGGATCAAGCACTGTTTGCAGCAGTTGAACGACGAGCAGGTGTGGCATCGCGCGCATCCTTCGCTCAACAGTATCGGCAACCTTATACTGCACTTGGCCGGCAACGTGCGGCAGTGGCTTGTGGCCGGATTGAGCGGAGAAGTTGACAAACGCAATCGACCTGCCGAGTTTTCCGAGCGTGGCCCAATCGCCCGGGAGGAATTGCTGCGCCGATTGGATGCCGTGGTCGAGGAGGCCACGGGAACTTTGAAACGCCTTGCCGCTGACCAATTGCTAACGCCTCGGCTCATCCAGGGCTTTGACGTGACGGCGTTGGCGGCGATTTTCAACAGCGTTCCGCATTTCCGCGGCCACACACAAGAGATCATCCATATGACCCGGTTGCAAATGGGCGATGGTTACCAATTCGCCTGGACACCGCTGACGCCGCAACAAGGTGGCCCACCTTGAGAGGAAAAAATGGCTTTACCACTATTTATCGTCGATGCCTTCACCGACCGGCCGTTTGCAGGCAACCCGGCCGCCGTGTGCCTGTTGCCGGCCTGGAAAGATGAACATTGGTTGAAAGCCGTTGCCGCGGAAATGAATCTCTCGGAGACGGCTTTCCTGGTCAAAAAGGCAGATAACTTTGAGCTGCGCTGGTTCACGCCGAAGGTCGAAGTCGACCTATGCGGCCATGCGACCTTGGCCTCGGCTCACATCATCTGGCAACAGGGCCTCGCCAACATCGGCGACGAAATTCGGTTCGCGACCAAGAGCGGCACCTTGAAGGCACACCGACACGGCGACGACATTGAACTGGATTTTCCGCTGAAAGCAGAAGAAGCGGCTGAAGCTCCACCCGGCCTGGCTGAGGCTCTCGGCGTCCAGCCCGTGTATGTCGGCAAAAATCAATTCGATTATCTTGTGGAAGTCCCGTCCGAGGCGGAACTGCGCAGTCTCACCCCGGACTTCAAACGTCTGGCCGCCGTGCCAGTGCGAGGGACAATCGTGACGAGCCGATCGGCTGATCCAGCGTTTGACTTCGTATCACGTTTTTTTGCTCCGGGCGCGGGCATCGATGAAGACCCTGTGACGGGGTCAGCTCACTGCTGCCTTGCCACTTTCTGGCGAAAACGGCTGGGCAAGAGTGAGTTCATTGCTTATCAAGCATCGGCCCGAGGCGGCGTGGTCAAGGTTCGGGTGGTAAATGATCGAGCTTTGCTGGCAGGCAAGGCCATCACGGTGGTCCAGGGTCAGTTAACCGCTTCGTTGCACGAGTAATTGCCGGTGCTCCTTCTGGCACCATGACATATAACACATTTGCCAAAGTGCCCTTCAATCACTGACCCAATGTCGAGTATGGACACCACGGCTGCCACCCCAAATTCAGGCCATAACCCTCCACGCCGTCGGCGTTCGCGATTTGCCGCGTGGTTCGTCCTTGTCGTCGTCGTCGGCGTTTTCGCAACTGTTACCTACGGCGTCCTGGCTGACCGCGCCCGGTCCGGCGCCGGATTGCCTGATTATGTTGTCTATTCCGATGGCCTTGACGGCTATGCCCAGGCGGCGGAGCTTCTCCGCAAACTCGGTTGGCAGCCCGTCGCCGTCACGCGGCCCATCCAGCAAACACACCATCGCGGCTTGCTTATCCTGGCGATGCCAGGCGAAGCTCTGCCGGCGTTGGGCGTCAGCCCCGCGCTGAGCCAGGCGGACGTGGAAGGCATGCTCGATTGGGTGAGCCAGGGCAACACCTTGCTCGTGTGCGGCTGGCGCAACACGCTTTTGCACAACAAGCTCGGCGTCCTCATCACCGACGATCCCGGCAGCGGCGACGCCATCTACAAGGCGAAGCCAGGCGCCGTCGGCGAATACACTGCTCGCATCGGCACCATCGCCCTGGAGCGGCCGGCGACCGTGTCGGGCAGCAAGGCCGTCCCTTTGTGGTCACTGGGAAATAAGCCGGCCGCCGTGGCGGTGCGGCACGGAAAAGGGCGCGTGCTGATAGTCCCCGATCCGTCAATCCTCACCCATCGTGGATTATTGCGCGAGGACAACGCGGTCTTTCTCTACAATGTCGCCGCCCTGGATGCCGAGGACGGCCGCGTTTATTTCGACGAGTACCACCACGGCATCCGCTCCGGCGGCGGCTTCTGGAGCTACATGCGTTACCATGGGCAGCATTGGTTGCTGCTGCAAATGCTGTTAGTGGGAGGGGTGGCCTGGTGGGCTGTTGGCCGCCGCCTCGGACCGGCAGTGGCGATGCCGGTTACCCAGCGCGCTGACGGTGTCGATTATGCTTCCTCGGTGGCCCGCATTTACGAGAAGGCCGACGCCAGGCCGTTGGCGGCCAAAATCCTCGCGCGGCATTTTTTGGATACGTTGACCCAGCATTTGCGGCTGCGACGCAGCGCCGATTCCGGGGAGATTCTGGCAACAGCGCGGCAACTGTCAGGAAAAATGACTGCAACCGCGGAGTTAACCAGCTTGTTAGGCGCAGCCCAAGACATGATCCTCGGAAGAAGCTTGCCGCCGGACCAACTTTTGACGATGTCGCAGCGGTTCGATACATTCCTACGTCTGCTCTGAAATGAACCCTCCGGATGGAAGGTGCTGAGAAAGAGGTGTGCAGTGGAACCCGGACGAACCCGGACGGTGCCCGAGTTGATTGACTATCTGCAAAACCGTGCCGAACGCGTGGTCGTGGGCCAGGGCGAGAATTTGCAACTTTTGTTGCTAGCCCTGATTTGCGGGGGCCACATCCTGCTGGAGGGCGTCCCGGGCACCGCCAAGACGCTGATGGCCCGCACCATCGCTCAATTGCTCGGCATCGATTGCAAACGCGTTCAGTTCACACCAGACTTGATGCCTTCAGACATCCTGGGCACCAACGTTTTCAACATGCAAACCGCCCGGTTCGAGTTCCGCCCCGGGCCCATCTTCACCGATCTGCTCGTCGCCGACGAAATCAACCGCACACCGCCCAAGACGCAATCCGCCCTCCTGGAAGTGATGGAAGAACGCACGGTCACCATCGACGGCGTCAGTCATCGACTCTCGGACGTTTTCACGGTGATCGCCACACAAAACCCTATTGAATACGAAGGCACCTACCGTCTGCCCGAAGCCCAGCTCGACCGCTTTCTACTCAAACTCGACGTGACCTATCCGCCGCCGGTCGAGGAGGACCGCATCCTTCGTCTTTACCAGGGCCGTGGCGGCCTGGGGCATCCACTGGACATATTGAAGACCGTGCCCACGTCGATCACGACTGCGGGCATTTCCGAAGACCCGCTCCGTGTTAGCGAGGCCGACATCTTGGCTGCCCGCAATGCGATGGCAGCCGTCGTCACCAAGCCGGAGGTTTGTGGCTACATTGGCAACATCGTCCGCTCCACACGGCAAATGGACAAGGTGCTGATGGGCGCGAGTTCTCGCGCCGCGGTGCATCTGTTGCAAGCGTCCAAGGTGCGAGCCCTGATGAGCGGGCGGGCGTTTGTGATACCAGACGATGTCAAGCGCGTTTGCCGGCCGGTGTTGCGGCATCGCATCACCCTGCAGCCCGATGCGTATTTGGAAGGGTATACGACGGATGATTTGTTGACGGCGGTGTTGGAGAAGGTCGAAGTGCCGAGGTAGCGAGGTTGAGATAGTCAAAACGCGGATACATACGCAGGGTATTTCAGGCTCTATTATCGTCAAAACTCAGAACCCTAGAATCGGTGAGCCCCGTTTTCAGACTGATCAATTTGAAAACACCGCATTCCTGTCGCGACCCGGAGGTTTAACATATGTGGCGCCGCAATAAAACCCTATCACTCTTAAGTGCTGTTGTCCTAGTTTTTTTCGCCGCCAGCGAAGAAGCTTTTGCCCAGCCTCCGTCAGTGCTTGCGACCCTGAAAAGCCAAGCAGGCGCAGTCAATGCAATAGCGTTTAGCCCCGCCGGAAAACTACTGGCTTCCGCTACTAGCGACAATACAACCGAATTATGGGACATCAATAGCACCAAAAGCACTGCGATATTAAAACCAAAGGCCGAAGGCCCTGGATCAGTATTGTCCGTGGCAATCAGCCCCGATAGCAAAACCGTGGCTTCCGGATCGGCAAGGCGTATCAGTATTTGGGATGTTGCCTCAAAAAAAACCGCCGTGCAGTTTGAGGTAGGCGTTGGAGCGATACGGTGCATCGCGTTTAGCCCGGACGGCAAGATTCTGGCCTCCACTTTGAGCCGCTCTATTACCCTTTGGGACGTTGCCAACCACAAGGCACTTCGAAGTATCGACTCCGGACAAACTCAGTTATGTGGTTTGGCATTCAGCCCTGATGGAAAAATGCTGGCATCAGTTAGCGAAAGCAGAGCGCCGGGGCAAAACAACATTAAGTTTTGGGAAGTTTCAAGCGGCAAGAATACCGCAACCATCCCAAACGCCCAAAAATTTGGCGTAAGATGTCTGGCGTTTGCTCCGGCCGGCAAGTTATTGGCTTCCGCTGGGGTCGATGCCAAAGATTTTGGGTCTACCAAAAATCAAGCGCCGCCGCCATTGGATTCGCCGTGGCATGACGGGGAAATCAAACTTTGGGATTTGGACACGCTCAAGAATACCGCCATTTTAAAGGGGCACACCCAAACCGTGTATTCCGTGGCCTTCAGTCCAAGCGGCAAATGGTTGGCGTCAGGGAGCAATGATAAGAAAGTAAAGCTCTGGGAAGTGGGTAGCCGGCGGTGCCTATTCACGCTTGAGGGGCACACCGAACGAGTCCTGAGTGTGGCATTCAGTCCTGACGGCAAAACGCTGGCTTCAGGCAGCTCCGACAAGACAATCAAACTCTGGGACCTTGGGCCGGCCAAGGCCAAATAACATCGAGACGACCCGGCTTGTCCAGGGAATCAACGCACGACCGGAATCCGCCACAGCGGCTGATGTGGCGGCGGGTGACATTA
>DASRAT010001010.1:0-10679 GCA_035638015.1 Gemmataceae bacterium
GTCGAGGGCTACATCTCCGGCATGCACAAGAGCCCGTATCACGGGTTCTCGGTCGAGTTCGCGCAGCATCGCGAATATGTTCCCGGCGACGATATCAAGCACATTGACTGGAAAGTTTACGGCCGCACCGGCCGTTTTTATCTCAAACAATATGACGAGGATACCAATCTCGTCTGCTGGTTGCTGCTGGACATCAGCGATTCGATGCGCTACGGCTCGAATCAGGTGACCAAGTACGACTACGCCTGCATGGCCGCCGCGTCGCTGGCTTACCTCATCTTGCAGCAATCGGACAGCGTCGGCCTGGTGACTTTTGACAATCAGATTCGTCGTTTCATGAAGCCGTCGAGCCAGCCCTCGCACCTCAAGGAGATGATCCAGGTGATGAACGAAGGCGCGTCGCAGGCCAAAACGCGCATGGCCCCGCTGTTTCACGACATGGCCGAACGGATCAGCCGACGTTCGATCATCTTTCTCATCAGCGATATGTTTGACGAAGTGCCCGATTTGTTGTTAGGATTGAAACATCTGCGGCACAAGCGGCACGAGGTTGTGCTGTGGCATGTGCTTGACAACTATGAGTTGACGTTTCCGTTCCAAGAAGCGACGCTTTTCAATGGCCTGGAAGAGTACCCACCCCTGTTGACCGAACCGCGTTCGTTGCGGCAAGGCTATCTGGAACAGTTTGGAAAATTCGTGGACGACCTGAAACTCGGCTGCCGGAGCCAGAACATCGATTACGTGCAGTTGCGAACCGACACGCGTTTGGACGTGGCGCTATCTAGTTATTTGGCGCATCGGTTGGCGCGAACCAGGTAATGCCGCTTGCGGCTTAGCGGGGATGTTAATGCCACTTTTCGGATTTCTACCGCTGTGGGGCGCGTTGGCCGTGGGCGCAGGCGCCGTCGCCGTGCCGGTCGTGATCCATTTGCTGAGCCGGCTGCGCTATCGCGTCGTCACCTGGGCCGCCATGCGTTTTCTGATGGCCGCTCAAAAGCAAAACACCCGGCGCTTACGCTTGGAACAACTCATTCTTCTGCTCGTACGCACCGCCATTGTGGCGTTGATCGTGCTGGCGATGGCCAGCGTCACGGGTTGGGCGGAAAGCATTTGGCAGAGTATCGCCCCCGGTGCGGCCGGTTTCGGGGGCATGCGCGGCGGACGCACGCACATGATACTTGTCCTCGACGGCTCGCTGTCGATGGGCACCAGTCAGCCCGGCGGCAAAAACTGCTTCGAAAAAGCCCGCGACACCGCCGCCAAAATCATCGGCGAAATGGAAAGCGGCGACGGCGTCAGCATTTTGCTGATGAAAGACACACCCGAATGGATCGTTGGTGAAGCCTCGCAGGATCAGAAGAAATTGCTCAAGGAGTTAAACGCCGTCCGCTTGCCGCACGGCAACAGCGGCGTGCCGGTTACTCTAAATGCTTTGGCTGCCAAGCTGCGCGAAGGCGAAGCCCGTTTCGATGCTCGTGAAGTTTATTTCCTGACCGATTTGCAGCAAACGACCTGGATCCCCGATCTGCCGGCCGATGGTAAGGCGCCCGACAAGGAAGGCGCACAAGCCAAGGCGGTGCAAGAGATTCAAAAACGGGCCAGGACCTATTTCGTGGATGTCGGCCGCGACAACGTCAGCAACGCCGCTGTCACAATGTTGGCTCTCGGCGACCCGCTGGTCACTACCAACACCAACGCGACCATCTTGACCCAGATCAAGAACTTTGGCGCTCAGACCAAGGAAAAACTGCATGTCAAGCTGCTGGTGGGCCAATGGCCGGCGGGCAGCAAGCAACCGAACCTCAGGCTGGCATCGACGGAGGAGCGCGAGTTGCGCCCGGGTGAGGAACAGGCCATCATCTTCACTCACAAATTCACCGCCCCCGGCACCTATGCTGTTCAGGTCGCCATTGATGAAGACGATTTGCGCCTGGACGACACGCGGACCGTGATTGTCACCGTCAAGGACAGCGTGCCGGTGCTGCTTGTCAACGGCAAGCCGTCGATCGACCGCTTTGATCGGGCAACGGAATACCTAAGCATCGCGCTCAACCCATTCGGCAACAAAGTCAAATCGGCTTTGGCGCCATTTCAGCCTACGGTGGTGAGCGTGGCGCAATTCGCCGACGCCAACCAGACTAATCTTGCCAACTATGATTGCGTATTTCTGTGCGACGTGGGCCAGCTCAGTGGCACCGAGGTTCGTCGTTTGGAGGCCAATGTCCGCCGGGGCGCCGGTTTGGTGTTCACCGCCGGCGATAATGTCGCCAAGCACATCGAAGCCTACAACCGCCTGCTGTGGAAGAACGATCAAGGTCTGTTGCCGGCCAAGCTGCTGGGCGTCCAGTCGGCACCGCCGGAGCACTTTTTCTCCTTGCAAGCGCCCAGCGGATTCAACATGCCGCCTCTCAAAGAGTTCATGAACCCGGACGGGCAAATCTCGCTCCAGCGGGCGCGGTTCCAGCAATATCTCCGTGCCCAATTGGCCAATGACGCCACGGTGCGCAAGGTGCTGTCGTACATGCCCGAGGTACTGCCCGGCAGCAAAGTGAACATCGACAACTCGCTGCCCATCGACGAGGCGGCCTTGATTGAATGGAACCCGCCGGCCCAGCTCGACGACGCGGGCAGAGCCAAATCGACCAAGGAAAAAACCGCTGCCGCCATGCGAGGCGTAGCCCGCTATCGCGGCAAGGTGATCCTGCTGACCACCACCGTCAACATGGACTGGAACTCCTGGCCCGGCTCGCCAAGCTACCTTGCGATGATGCAGGAGCTGACGCGCTATGCCGTCTCCGGCCGGCTGCGAGACCAATCGGTCCTGGTCGGCACACCCCTGGAAGAGTTTTTCCCCACCACCGGCGAGTTGGACGGATTGCTAAACGTTCCCGGTGAGGAAGCACCACGCAAGGTCAAGACGCAGGGCGGTGAAGACCTCAGCGTCTTCCGCTGGCTCGACACCGATCAAAGTGGCATTTACCGTTTGACCATTGGCCACGATGCCCAGGAATATCTGTTCGCAGTCAATGTGCCGACGACGGTGCCCGACCGCAAAACCAGCGAAAGCGATCTAACGCGGACCGACGGCGTCAAATTGAAAGCCGCTTATCCCGGTTGGGATTTTCAGGTCGTCAAGGAACTCAAGGAAGTGCAACACGGCGGGACAAGCTCGGGCACAGATTTGGGCAACGAGGAAGGCAAAAAGCCGGTGCCGATTGGGCCGTGGGTTGCCCACATCCTCCTCCTGACCGTAATGTTGTTGCTTTTCGCCGAGATCGTGCTGGCCTGCATGTTCGGCCATTACACCGCATCGGCCTCGGCTCTGGGCCAGGCTGCGTCGCGGTTGCGCTGGTTGCCGGGCACGCTGGGCAGCGGGCTGGCTTTGATGGGCTTGGTATCGTTTGTGTTCCTCAGCGTGGCCCTGGTGGAGTACGCCTTCAGTGGTGATTTCCTGGGTTTTTGCACACCCGACGGTGTTCGTGCCTGGACCGAAAACCTCCTGGATGTGCCGCCGCCGGCTCCGGGTGAAAGCACCAAATGGACGCTCAAGGCCGGTCCTGTGCTGCGAACCTCGGCCATGTATCCGCTTCTGGCCATTGGTGCGCTTGGCCTGGCCGTAGTCGTCATCGTGCTTACATCGTTGTTCGAGGCCCGCGCCGGCGTCGGCTTTTTCACCCTGACTGGTTTAGGCATGCTGGCGTTCGTCAATATTGCCGTGGCTTCCACATGGCTGCTGCTGCAACCCGAGATTCACTTCGAGCGTCAAAGCTGGCCCGATGTCGTCTTGCTGATCGACGATTCCCAAAGCATGAACGGTGTCGATCCCTACCGCGATGAAGCAGGGCGCGAACCCGTGACCAAGCTCGCCGAACGTTACAAAAAGCACATTCAGTCACACCATCCCGAGCAGATCAAGTCGCTGCAAGCACAGATGGATGCCCGCAAACAGGCGCTCGTCAACAGCAACAAAGACATCAATGATGACGAAGAAGTGATCCGCTTGGGCCGCCGCATCACCACACTGCAAGCTCAACTTGCCAACGTCAGTGCTGAGAACTGGCGGCCGACCCGGCTCCAGTTGGCGCAGGCAATCGTGCTTGGCGCCGACCCCAATTGGTTAACGACGTTGAGCAAGAAAAATCGGCTCAAGATCCACATCTTCCATCTCGACGCCGCGGGCCGGGCCTTGAAGCTCACCGATGCCGGCGGCGCGGCCAGCGACATCATTGACCCCAAGGACCTCGATCGTGCCCAGAAAACGGTCGCTTCTCTGGAACCCTATGCCAACGACAGCCGGCTCGGCACCGCGGTTCGCCAGGTCATCGATTACTACCGCGGCGCTCAGCTCAGTGGCGTTATCATGCTGACCGACGGCGTCACGACTATCGACGAAAGCCTCGTCCAGGTGTCCGAGTATGCCGCCCAAAAAGGCGTGCCGCTCTTCTTCGTCGGCGTCGGCGAGGATCAAGCCGCACGCGAGATTGAGCTTCATGACTTGCAGGTCGAAGACCCGGTCTTCGTCAACGATCGGCTGATCTTCGAGGCCCGTATAACCGGCACCGGCTACAAGGATTTGACCATTCCGGTGGTGTTGAAAGTTAAGGAAGGCAACGAGGAAAAGGAACTGGCCCGCGAACTGGTCAAGCTCGATCCGTCAGGCAAGGCGGTCAAAGTCCGGCTCAAATACCAACCGACCGAGCCAGGTGAAAAGAACTACATTGTTGAGGCTCTGGTGCCGAAGGTCATTCTTGATGAATTGACCCCGGGCGGCGGCGAACGCAGATTGGAGCGGACCGTCTTCGTCCAGGATAACAAGCTGATCCGCGTGCTCTACATCGAGGGCTCGGCCCGCTACGAATATCGCTACGTCAAAAATCTGCTCGAGCGCGAAAGCAACGACAAGAAAAACAATAAGTCAATCGAGGTGAAGGTGCTGCTGGTCGATTCCGATGAGGATTATCCGCGCGCGGACAAGACTGCGTTGGCCCAGTTTCCTCCCACGAAGGAGGAGCTGTACCAATACGACGTGATCATCATCGGCGACGCTGACCCACGCTCGGTGAAGTTGGGCGAGCCACGGCTGCGTGACCTGGCCGATTTCGTCAAGATTCGCGGCGGCGGCTTGCTGGTGATCGCCGGCTCGCAGTACATGCCGCATGCTTACAAGGACACGCCGCTAGCCGGCGTGCTGCCGATCCAGATCGGCAAAACGCCGCTGGAGCCGGACGAGCGCACCGACGGTTATCGCCTGGAAGCGACGCTGGCGGGCAGGTTGCACCCGATCTTTCGCTTCGTGCCCGACGAGGCGGAGAACATGGCGATCTGGCAAAAGTTAGCCCCGATGTACTGGTGGTCGGAAAGCTATCGTCCCCGGCCGTTGGCGGAAGTCTTGGCGGTCCATCCGCGTGCTAAAGCCGAAGGCCAAGGGGGCAAGGGCCTGGATGATCTGCATCCGTTGGTGATTCAGCAATATCTGGGCGGCGGGCGGACGATGTTTTTCGGTTTCGACGAAAGCTGGCGCTGGCGCTTCCGTGAGGACGAACTGCGTTTCAATCAGTTCTGGATTCAAACGGTGCGCTACCTGGCCCGCAGCAAATTGACGCGCACCGAACTGCGCCTTGATCGACAAACGAAATACAAAGTCGGCGAACCGATCAAAGTGACTGTCCGCTTCCCCGATGCGACGGCGCTCCAGGGCGGCAGCATCGACGCCAAGCCCGGGCCCGAAACCAAGGTGATCGTCACCGTCGAGCACAAGCCGCCCGGCGCAGAGGGCAAGACGGAGACCGAAATCCAAACCTTGCAGCTAGCCAAGGTCGAAGGAAGCTGGGCCACCTATGAAGGGATTCTGAACAAGACGCGCGAAGGGGAATACCGCTTTTGGTTGAGCAGTCCGGATGTCAGCGACAAGCAGCCCAATCGCAAGAAGCCCAGCGCCAATGCCACGGTTATCCGGCCGCCGGGGGAAGATACGCTGAGGTTCAACCCGCGGGAGATGGTGCAAGCCGCGGCCGCATCGCGGACCAAGGAGGAACTTGCCACGCTGGCTGCCGCGGGCCGCAAGGATCCCGGATACTATACTTTGGCAACGGCCGATCAGGTGTTGGAGGATTTGTCGCTCGACACCGTGGCGGCGACAGGCCAGCTGATGCCCTATTCGCCGCGGCCGCCGTGGCCGGTGTGGAATTTGTTCCTGTTCAGCTTTCTGCCGATCATGATGCTGCTTTCCGCCGGTTGGCTTTTGCGGAAGGCCGTAAACTTGTTATAGTGGCTGCTAAGCCGCAAGCGGCTTGGCGATTGCCCGCGCCCTGAGGATGCCAGCCATGAACCCACTTCAGAGCCGTCTGTCCGCCCTGCGTCGCCGGCTGCGTTTCGTGGTGACGGTGCGCGGCGCCTGTCTGGCGCTGGCAGCGCTATTGACCGGCCTGTTGCTGGCGGGTGTTGTTGATTATCTCGTCTTCCATGTTTTCCGCGTCGAAACCTGGCCGCTGCTGCGGGCCGGCTTCCTGGCAGCCACTCTTGCATTGTCCGGCGCTGTTGCCTATCTGTTGCTCATTCGCCCATTGGCGGCGAAGACCGACGATCTATCGTTGGCGCTCCGTGTCGAGGAACAATATCCAATTCTCAACGATTCCCTGGCCAGCACCGTCCAGTTTCTCGAAAGCCAGAGCCCGCTCCAAGAAGGCACCTCGGCGAGCTTGCAAAAAGAAGCCGTGCAGCGGGCCTTGCGTTTGGCCCAGGGTTGCGATTTCAACAAAGCGGTCAATGCTCGTGGGCTCAGCTTGTCGGCGGCGGTCTTCGTCGCGATTCTCGCCGTGGTCCTGCCGCTGCTTTTTTTCAAACCGGCCTTGGCCTTGACGGCATTGACGCGGACCCTTGATCCCTTTGGCGAGCATCCGTGGGTGGGCAAACAAACGGAGCTAACGGTCCACCATCCCGCGTTCCTCGCCATCGGCCAACCGCTGACGATCACGGGGACTGTCTCCGGCGTCATTCCAGCCAAGGCGGAGATCGAGTTTGACGACACCGGCATGCCGCCTCGCCAGGTGGACATCAAGGCGGGCGAGCCGGGCCACGGCAGTTTCGTGGCGGCGGGCATCAAACCACAAAGTCTGCGTCGTGAGATCCGTTTCCGCGTCCGGGCCAACGATGCCGTGTCGCCGCCCGAGAAAGACGGCTGGCATAAAGTCGAACTCAAGCCGCCGCCGCAGCTTGCCTCGCTCAACGGCAAGCCCTCGCCGCAGATCGTCATCCGCCAGCCGCGTTACACTGAGTTGCCCGAGTTCGTCACATTGCCGCCGGGGACGGGCAATATCGACCTCCCTGCCGGCTCGCACGTGACGCTGCGGGCGGCGACCGATGTGCCCATTGTTCGCGCCTGGATCGAGTTCAATCCGCTGTTGCCGGCCGCCAAGGAGAGCTTGATGCTGTCCGGCTTTGGGGCACGGCATCCCGTGGAAGGTGCGAGCGCCAATGTGCTAGCCAACGGCGTGTGGGGCCGCGTTCCCGCCGCGCTCGACCCCAGCGGCAAGGAATTCACTCTTCGCTTTCTGCCGGCCTTGACCGGCGCTTACGTGCTGACAATTCAAGACAAAGACGGCCTCACCAGTTCCTACCCGTTCGATCTGCACGTGCGGCCCGATCCGGTTCCGGTGGTCAGCATGGTGCGCCCGTCGATGAGCCAAAGCGTTTTGGCCAATGCCGAAATTACCCTGCAAATCCTGGCGGAGGACGAGATTTACGCCCTGCGCAACGTATATCTGGAATACCGTCGCAAGGACAAACGCGGTCAGTGGGTCGATAGCGAACCGAAACGGCTTTACTTTTACGACCACGCCAAGGCGGAAATTGGCTTGCCGCAACTGCTCACCTTGTTCGCCGCTCGCCCGTTTCCTGTGCCCATCCCAACCAAGTCTTTGCACCTGCGGCCCAAACAGCTATTGGTC
The DNA here is from genome assembly GCA_035638015.1 of Gemmataceae bacterium. Lineage (GTDB taxonomy): Bacteria > Planctomycetota > Planctomycetia > Gemmatales > Gemmataceae > DASRAT01. Next base: position 7,947 of record DASRAT010001010.1, read on the forward strand.
ACGCAGCGCTGGTCGCTGCGAGGCCTGGCCGTCGAAGGGGAAACGCTCGTCATTCAGGCCTGTGCCGAAGATTTCAACGACATTGCCGCGTTTCCCCAGCCCGGCCGGAGTCATGAGATTGAACTCAAAGTCGTCGGCAAAGCAGCCCTGGCGGCGGTCATCGACGAGCAAGAGGCGCAAATTCAGCAGCAGCTTCTCAAGCTTCGCGAAATGCAGAATAAGGCCATCACCAAGGTCATCGGTGCCGAGGAACAATGGCGGGCAGCCGGCAAGCTCCGGCCCGAAGATGTCGTCGAACTGGCCGAGGCCGAGCAGATTCAAAAGGAAATCCAGGGCCGCATCGGCGCCAAGAAAGACGAGGGCCTCCGCGGCGAGCTGAATCAGCTGGAAGAATTGCTCAAGGACAACAAGTTGCCCAAGAGCGATGTGACCGAGCGTATCCGCGCCATCCGCGAGGAACTGGATCGCATTAGCCGCGAGAACCTGCCCAAGATAGAGCCGGCCATTGCCAAGGCCCGCCGCGAGCTGGAGTCGCCCGAGCAACCCAAGATGCCCGCGCCCATGGAACCCGGTGACCTCGGCGACGCCCGCGCTCAGCAGGACAAGGTTTATCAAGCACTGGACGAGATGCTCAAGTTCATGGAAGAGCAGTCCACCTTCCAGCAGCTCAAGGGTGAATTGCGGGCGATCCTGAACGAGCAACAGGAACGCGAGAAGGAGGTTGAAAAGCTGGAAGAGGCTGTCAAGGGCAGCGGCGAAAACGTGCTGCGCAATAATCCCTTCAAGAGCGAACTGCGGCGCACGGCGGAGCTCCAGCGCCGCCTGGGAGACAGAGCCCAGGGACTGCTGGACAAGCTCGAGCAGCTAGCCGAGAAGTTCGCCGAGAAGGACGCCGGCTTGCAGGAAATGCTGGAGCGGGCGGCGAAGATCGGTAAGGAAAACCTCTTGCCCGCATCGATGCGCGGCGTGGCCGAATTGCTCCGCGACGAGTTTGATCTGCCCGCGCCGCCGAAAAAGTCGAACGTCAAACGCAAGTATCCCAACGTCCACCTCGCCCACAAGACGCAGGACGACGTCATCGCCGTCCTGGAAAAAATGCTCGACGCTCTCGATCAAGCCCGCGCCGATGAGATCGAACGGCTCATTGTCCGTCAGAAAAAAGAGGAGAAGAACGTCGATGAATTGGCCGCCAAGATGGCCAAGTTGCAAGCAAACATAGAAATGGCGAGAAAAATCGGCGACCCTAAGGAGCGTGAGGCGGCGCTGAAAAAGCTGGGCCAGGAGTTACGCGATTTGCAAAAGGCAACCGAGGCCGCCGCACGCGAAATGGCTCGCGCCCAGGCCAAAGACGCCGCAAATGATCTCAAGGACGCCGCCAAGAAAATGGAGCGCGTGCTGCGCGAGCTGGATCGCGGCGAAGACCCCGACGAGGCGCTGCGGCAAGCCCAGGAAAAACTCGACTCCGCCAGGGATAATCTGAAAGACGCCCGTGAGATGGCCGAACAGGAATTGTCCCGCGAGCAGATCGCCAAGATCGTGGACCGGCTCAAAGGGCTGAAAGAACGTCAGGATGCGTCGCTGGCCGAGTCGGAAAGGCTGCGCAAGGATTTCCTGCAAAACCAGAAATGGATGGTGGAGAAGCTGCGCAGCTTGATCGATCTCCAGGACTCGCAAAAGGCCGTGGCCGGCGAGACAAGCCTTTTGCGGGACAAACTCAAGGGCGCCAAGGTATTCCACACGATTCTGGATCGCTCCGCCCAGGACATGACCGACGCGGCCGCCAAGATCGACAAATGGAATCTCAAGGCCAGTCAGCACCAGGCGCCCAAGATTCTCACGCCGGAAGATTTCACCGAGGAGAAACTTTTCTACGAAACAACCGTAAAATACCAAAAGAGCGCCGGCGACCGGCTTCAACGTTTGATCGACGCATTGTTGCCCGAACTGGAACCGCCTCCGCAGGACCCCAAACAAGATGTGCCAAAGGACGGTGGCGGGGGGAAAGGTGAAAACCCCAAACAGCAGGGCGGCATCCAGGCCCAAGACGGCATTCCGCCTGTGGCTCAGCTCAAGGCCCTCAAGGCCGAGCAGCTTGACGTCAACGCCCGCACCAAGGAGTTTGCCGAGCTGCATCCGAATTTTGAAAACCTCACCGAGGAGCAGCACGGTGAGTTGGAGGCCATTCGAGCCGAGCAAGATCGGCTGCTCCAGCTTTTCCGAGAACTTATCACCGCCGCGAAAGTGGAGGGAGGCAAGCGATGACCATGCCCCGCGTTTTCTTGAGCGTGTCGCTATTGGCAGCGCTGGCCGCGGCGGTAGTCGGCCAGGGCCAACCGCCAAATAAGGACCAGAAAAAGCCTGCCGACAAGGCTGCGGATGTTGCATCGCGATTGGCGGAGGACGTTGCGGGCGGCGCCGCGACCACGACCGTTAAGGACGACCGGGGGACGGACGGCCAACAATCAAAGCCGCTCGTCGACAAATCCGCCGAGATCGTGGCCCGCGTGGCCAAGGACATGAAATCCTCCGTGGAACGCCTGGAACAAACCGACCCCGGCGACGTAACCCGCAAAATCCAGCGCGACATCGTCGACGGTCTTGATGAGCTGATCAAGCAAAACTCTAAGTCCCAGGGTGGTGGCGGCGGCAGTAAGCAGAAGCAGAAATCGGCCGGCGGCGGTGGTCAACAGAAAAACACCGACATCGCCAAAGCGCAGCCGCAGGATAAGGCAG
>DASRAT010001011.1:0-4840 GCA_035638015.1 Gemmataceae bacterium
TCCACAAAACAATGGCGGGCGGCGGCAACGCCGCTCCGGAAGTTAACCAAAAGGTTGACAGCCCCTGACACTTTTGAGCTGCCACGCCCAGCACCCACTTTACTGGGCCAGAAGGAGGTGGCGAATCAGGCGTTTGCGGATTGTCGGAAGGCTTTGTCGTTTTGCCTGGATCATCGCAACACGATTTCTCGGGGACAACCGGCGCTGGGTGAACCTGACAGCAGGCCGCCGGACCATGGCGAACGGCGCAGCAGCAATTATCATTGACATGCGCATCCGCCTGGCAACAGCATGCCGCGGTTCGTCCAGAAGAAGTTTCCACTTCATTCGAAACGGCTGGGAGAGGGTAACCAAAAATGGTCGCCACGTATGAAAGCAGCACCAGGCCGGCCGTGATTCGGCGGCGCAAAGGTCGCGTCAGGATAAATGCATGCGGTAGTTTCATCGGTGCATGATCCAGCGTTTCCAACGCGACATCCAACGTACGACAGAGCAATTCAGCAGTCAATCAGATTCACATTCAAGGCCACGGTCCTAAGGCCGATGAATTTACTGCCCCTTCGCGATGCTGTAGTATTCCGCCAAGTGAGCGTCCGTGGTCGTGATGCCTTCGTCGTGGAAGCTCACTGCGCCCACAAAAACGGCCCGATCCAATGGCGTCGGCGTCGCGGTGCCGTTGCCGCGGGCCACGCGGAATACCAGGCCAAGGCGGCCATAAACGTTGGCCGCGGTGCCGGCCGCGTCGTCGCTAAAATGCACCGGCGCATCCGACATCACCTTGCCAATGGCCGTGGACTGTTTGCCCAGGCCCAAAATCACATAGACATCCCCGGTGTTGCCCGGCTCGTCGCGAACCACGCCGGTCGGGGCTTCGGCCGCCGCTTCCTTCAAATACGTTACCGACAGGCCCTTGGCCACCGCTTGAAACGTTCCCTTGTAGGGGTTAAACGTGGGCGTGCCGCCGTTGGCCGTCAAGTTAGCCTTGGTATCATACAGGTCCGCGAGCCGCGTAATCCCCGCGGCCACCAACGCCGCCGCCTCCGTGTCCTGAAGACTGCCAACCGTGATTTGCCCCGCCGCTACTCCGGGCAAATAGTCGATGACCGCACTCGTGCCGGCCAAATTGTCCAGGGCATTGGGATAGCCTTGATAAAGCTGCTCATAGGTCTGAACCAGCCGCGTTACCTCAGAGGAGTTTGTCGCTCCCGAGGAGGTGTGCGCTCGGCCCAGCATGTTGGGCAGCAAGGGGATGACAACCCCCGCCAACGCCACCAAGATGACCAAAACGACAATCAACTCCATCAAAGTCAAACCACGCCGAGCTTTACCAGCAGTCGCCAACCGATTTTGTTGCCGTAACATCGATAATCTCCCCAGGACGGCCCAAGCTCACCAGCAAAGATTGCCAAATCACCACGATTTGGCCCAATCAATTGGTAATACTTGGTATGTCGTGGATTGATATTATACGACGTAATACCTCACGGCAAGAAAAATGTATAACAAAGTCATATATACTGCCCCAACCCGCAAAATGCGATTGGCTCTTGAAGGTCACAACTTCAAGAGCCAATCCATTGACCGAATTTTTCAACCTTGCGAGGCGAACAATAAAGCCAATATCATGACCCATCGCCGCCGGCTACGTCTTTCCAGAAATCCCGAATGGCGTCGTCGCCCACGCCGAGCGTGCCGCCGAATCGGATCACCCGAACGAATTTCGCATGAGCGAAGTCGATGATCGGGCCGGTGGCGCCGGCGCTGGCATTCGTCGCGGAGACGCCAGAAACCTGAAAGACCACGCCATAGCGCGAGTAGCGGCTGTCGGGAGACAAGGCCGCATTGTCAAAGAAGTTCACGGGGGCCTCGTTCATGCCCACTCCGATGAGGCTCGTGCGCTTGCCCAACCCGAAGACAACATAGGTGCCTGTTGAGGTGGAGGCGTTGTCTGACAAGTTGAGTTGAAACTGACCAAGGGAGGTCAGGATTACGAGGTTCGACGTGGTGGAAATAGCTTGACCGCTGCCGGCGGTGGAGCGGTCGGTCAAACTGGAATAGGGATTAAAGGTTACATCCTGGCCGCTGTTCGTTGTGGGAGCCGTGGTCGAGAAGAGCTGCACGCGGTTGATGCCAGCGCCAGTTAGAGCGCTTACCTGTGCGGCGGTCAACGTGGAGAGTTGCAACGGACCACCGGTCTTTAAGCCGATATTCCCGTGCACGCCATCCGTGCCGTCGAGCCAGTTACATGGCGTCGCGCTGCCGTCGCCAAGCGCGTCCCAATCGGTCGGGTAGTGGGAATACATCGACTCAAAAAGTTGGACGGCTTTGTAAATCTCCTGGCTGTTGGTGGCGCGGCTGCTGCGTTCCGCACGGCCAAGCAACCCAGGCAACAGGGGCACGATTATCGCCGCCAGCGCAATCAGCACCGACATGACGACAACCAATTCCATCAGCGTCAGGCCACGGCGGTACGCGGCTCGATGCTGGCGCAACGAAAAATACATAGGCGTTTTGCTCCTTTACACGATAAGTAAAAGGTGGGCTGAGAAAGGGACGCGACCCTGCCCTTTTACGCTGTCAGCCACGAACCAATGGTCACTCGGTTTTTTTTGAAAATGTTCGCGCTCGAACCACGCCACGTCACCCATTCCGGTGGCTTTCCAATGCCCAAATGCGAGTAAGCTTCCAGCTGAGAAGAACAATGGTATTCGCCAGTTTTTGCATTTGCAACGATTAAACTCGAAAAATGAGAATAATTTAAGACTTGCCAATTTCGCGCGTCTGCAGCGCCGCCATTTTTCCTTCGCATCCGCCGCGTGTTCCCTTTACAATCGGATGCGTCAATCAATCCCTCCAGGAGCCTTCCATGCAATTGCCACATTACCGTCCCCGCCGTTCGCTGACCGTGCTGGCCGCCTTGTTGACGACGAGCATCGCCGTCCTGTGCCTGACGCAAACGGCCCCGGCGCAGGTCAAGAAAACCCCGAAAACTCCCGAAGTCATCGACAATAAACGGCCGCTGACGCACAAGGACTATGACATCTGGAACACCATCCAGACGCCGCTGATTTCGCCGGACGGCAAGTTTGTGGCTTACACGCTGGCCTCGCCCGAGGGCGACAGCGAGCTGGTGGTCCGCAACGTGGAAAGCGGCAAGGAATTTCGCCATAGCCGCGGCCGCATCGGCGGCAAGGGCGGCGCCGGCACAGAAAACAAAGTCCAGTTCGCGTCCGACGGCGCGCGAGTGGTGTTCACCATTTTCCCGCCCAAGGCCGACCCCGCCAAAAAAGGCGACAAGGACGCGCCCCGGCCCAGTCTCGGCGTCATTAACGTGGAAGACGGCAAGGTCAAGATCATCCCCAATGTTCGGGCCTTCCAGCTTCCCGAAAGCGATCCCGAGGGATTGCTTTACCACAAGCTGCCACCCGTAATGGCCGCCGCGGAAAAGGGCGGCGGCGGCGACGATGTGGACGACGATGACGATCCCGATTTCCTGCAAACCAAGGGCAAAGGCCAGGGCAAAAAGGGCGGCGACGCCAAGCAACCCGCCGCGGCTCCCCAGGCCACGCCCAGCGATCTGGTGATTCACAACATGAAAGAAGGCATCGAAGCCATCTTTGCTGACGTGTCCGCGTTCACCATGACCCGCGACGGCGCAACATTGTTGTGTGTCATGGCCGGCAAAGACGCGGACAGCAGCGGCCTTTTCGCCTTCACGCCCGGCCCTGACGGCAAACCAGCCAAGAAGCACCTGGTCACCGGCAAAGCCAAGTTCAGCCGTTTCACCTGGGACGAAAAGCAACAAGTGCTGGCCTTCTTCGTCGACCACAGCACTGCTCCCAAGGAACCCGGCAAACTGTCCATTTACCTCTGGGGACGCCCCATTGTTGACAAAAAAGGCAAAATCACGGAGGATTTTGGCGCCATTGAGATTCTGAACTCAGGCAACACCACCGGCCTCAAGGAAGGCTGCGTCCTCACTGAACGCGGCGGCCTCAGCTTTTCCGAAGACGGCACCAAACTTTTCGTCGGCGTCGCTCCTCCCGCAACACCCGGCGACATGGATCCCCCCGCCAAAGGCGCTGCCAAGGATGACAAGGCCGTCGTCGAGCTCTGGCACTGGAAGGATGATTTCATCCAGCCGATGCAAAAGGCCCGCGGCAATCAGGATAAGATGCGGACTTACACTGCCGTCTTCACCGGCAAAGGCAACAAGCTTGTCCAGCTGGCCGACAGCAAAATGCCCGCCGTGACCGTGTCCCGTGACGGCAACTTCGCCCTCGGCACCGACGACACGCCCTATCGCCAACTCGTGGCCTATGACGCCACCTACGCCGACATCTACCTCGTCAAAACTTCCGACGGCAGCCGCAAACCGCTGCTCAAGAAACACCACTGGGGCATCAGTTTCTCCCCCAGCGGCAAATATGGCATCTTCTACGATGGCAAGGACTGGAAAACCGTCTCCATGCCCAACGGCACCATCACCAACATTACCGCCAAGATTACCACCGACCCGAAGAACAAGGAGATCAAGTTCTACAACGAGGATCACGACAGCCCGTCGGCAGCACCGGCTTATGGCATTTGCGGCTGGAGCGGCGACGACCGCTTCGTCTACATCTACGACAAGTACGACATCTGGGAAATCAGCCCCACCGGCAGCAGTCTTCATTGCTTGACCAGCAGCGTGGGCCGCAGGGAAAAAATCCAGTTCCGCTATGCCAAGCTCGATCCCAAGGAAAAGGGCATCGATTCCAAAAAGCTGATGTTGCTCCGTGCCGAGAGTCTCATCACCCGCGAAAGCGGCTTCTTCGCGCTCAATCCCGAATCCACCAAG
>DASRAT010001012.1:0-3841 GCA_035638015.1 Gemmataceae bacterium
GCTCGCGGTCTAACGGCAACGTGTGATTGCCGGCTAAGACCTTGCCTGCGTCGGTCACCTCGACCGCTGTGTCGTTGTCACCTCCTTCCCTTTGCTGAATACCTGCCTCAAGTTCTCCAGTACCTGCGCGGACAATCTCCACGCTGACGGCCCCCATGCCGGTTTGCATATCGCATAACTTGATTCGCGCAGCAAAACGCCCGGAGGACGTGCCCCCGGGCGTTGCTTTTAAACCTCCACTTAGCGGCTGACTGGCTGATAGGCAGTGATGGTCCCGCCTGGCTGACGGTCGTTAAGGTTAATAATCGATTCCTGCACCGTGCGATTGCCGCCCACGTTCTGGTGCAGCACGGTAATCTGCTTGCCGTTGACGCTGAGAACGATTGCCGTGTGGTGCGGGAAGGACGAGGTCGACCAGCTGCCGTTCGGGCTGGTGTGCTTGAAATTCACATTTTCGAACTGCAAGATGTCGCCGGGCTTAATGGCGCTGAGCGCCACTTTTTTGCCAAATTGGTTTGTGGTCAGTCCGTCCTGTCCCGGCCGTTTGGCATGGGCATAGTTGAGCGCTTCAAAGGCCAGCGTCCAGCATTCTCCGTTGCCGACCTGCATACCGTATTTCATGCGGGCAAAGTTGATAACCTTGTGATTGAGCGTTTCGGTGGTGGCCGCCGATGCCGTATGCACCGAAGCGGTTACCATGGCAAAGGTTACGGCCACTCCCAGGATCGCGAGGCTCGCCAGCTTCCACGAGTATGACAACATGACTGTCTCCAAAAATCAGATGTTTATGAATGATTGCGAGTGAGCATCGCTCACCCTAACTGAGAGACAGGACGCGGAATCATGGGGTGCTTGCGCACCACTTTTTGTCAGATTCAGGTCATCCCGGACAATTTGCTCAGTGCAATGTGGCTCATGTTTGCGCAGTGCATCGAAGGGAACCGCCAGCATCGAGCTTGCAAGGAGTGCGGTAATTGGTTGGAAATGTCAGCACAGGACAGCGGCTTTCATGTCAGCCGCGTGTTTTGCTCGGATCTCTGCAAGAGCTGCGGCTTGGGGCATCGGTTGCGTCGTGGGGAATTGCCTGGCTCGCGACTAGCTTCCCAGATGCCGAACCAAACGCTGCAGACCGACCGCGGCCCATATTGTGTTTCCGAGTCATTCAGCTCAGCGAGTGCCGCGGCGGCTGAGCTTTATCGTTCGGCGGCGCGGAGGATCTCTGACGGCCACTATGAACGAATTGTCCGGCGCGAACCCGACTACGACCGGCGGGACATTGGCCGTTGGTTCCACGACGAGTCACAGGAGGTGTTGCGGATGGAATCCGAGACGCTCGATGATAACGTCGGCATGTATTCAAGTTGGTGCGTGCTGTCGGTCCGCACTTGCGAAGACTCGAATTGCATTCTGGTGCTACGGTGGCTCGCTTTGGCGAGCCGGAACCTACCAGTATTGTTCTACAGGGTTCATTGCGTTACGGAACGGGCTGGGACCAAAGACTCGCCGAACAAAACGCTGGAGCATTCCAGGCATGCGAATTAAGGTAAATCGTGACTCAAGCCGTCAGCCCGCGTGAGCCGGCTGCGGAGCTGGTGCGTTCGGCGGCTTGGCCCTGTCACCCTGACGCGAGAAAGGAGCTTCCATGAAATCGCTGGTGACCAGTGTGGCGGTTCTATGTGCGGCGACGTTGCTCGCCGCGGAGCAGCAAGGTGCCAAACCCAAAACGGACCACGAACTCATCCAGGGCACGTGGCAAGTCGTCTCTGCGCAGGAGGCAGGGAAGTCCCCCAAGATTCCGGACGATCTGCGCTTCGTCATCACCGCCGATACGCTCTTTATCAAGCCAGGCAAGGACGACGCCATCGGCATGAAGTACAAGCTGGACCCGAGTATGAAACCCAAGGCGATGGACACAACTCACGAGATTGACCCGGGCAAGCCCATCAGCCAATTGGCGATCTATACCCTGGACGGCGACGAGCTGAAAGTGTGCTTGGAAGCTGCTGGCAAACCGCGTCCGATGAAGTTTGAGAGCAAGCCCGGTGACACCACCATTGTCTGGGTTCTCAAACGGGCAAAGTAGTTGCCCGCTTGCGCTGGCCGAGGGGTGCGCCGCCGAACAAGCCGCTGGACCTGGCCGGGGCCGCATCCTATTTTTCAATGGCATCCTGGTGTTCCGGCGGCCCCGGCAGGTCAGTTTCATCGTTAGCTATTGGAGGCCCGAGTTGGAACGCTATCCCGGAACCGTCGTGCTCGCTGCAGTGATCGCCTTCGCAGGTTGCCAAAAGCCGGAGGGCCCGGTCGGCGGTCAGGCAGGCGTGGAGTCGAAGCCCACTGCGGCTGGAGCGGAACCGGTGGCGGTGAAGGAGAGGATGGCCGGTATGTCCCTCGTCTGGAAGTCGTCAAAACCGGCCCCCGACCCGTTTGAAGCGGTCGTTGGCGACCGGACCGAATACCAGGTTCACTTCGCCGAGAGTACGGCGGCGGACACCGCTGACGTGGAGGCCGCAATTCTCGACGTCGTCAAAAAGGCCTTTGGCTTCTCGGAGGCCAACAAAGGCGAGCGCGGCAAACGAATCGTCTTCCTCTGGGACGTTGTTTACGCCACACTGACAGTGGTGTACACCGATGAGTCCATGATGCATGACGCGCGCCATGTGACGAAATGCTACTTTGTAGAACTCGACGAGAGCGGTAGCGCAAAGGCATTGAGCCGCGAAGTTCGCCGGATGATCGAGGCGGCCCTTGCTCCATCGCGGCTTGGCTTTGTGCCGCCGACCATACCCGTTTTCTACTCTGATCAAGATAGAGCAAGTGTGGGTGAGGCCGATTTCATGGCACAAAAGCTAACCAACGGCTGAAATATGACCGGGGCCGCCATCCTGGTTTCCCGCGGCACGAAGGTCTTGCAGGCGGCCCCGGCAGCTTAGCCGAGCATTGGGCGACTCGGGTTCTCGATATTTCCTTCAAGATCGACAAACTCATAGACAGCCCTGAAGGTGCTATCTTCAATGGATATCAATGATATTCTGCTCATGCTGGCGTCCTGCACCGCGCCCGGACTCGCTCCATTGCCTGGCCCCGCCGCCATTGCGCTTGTCGCGCAACAGCAACCGGACACCAGGAAGACCAGGGAACTCGGGCGGTGGCCCAACGCTCAGGACATTGCCAAGCTTCAAGCTGTTGAAGGAAAGCCGCGGTGGATGGTCCTTCTCATTATTGGGCATCCGTCGCGGGTTGAAAGGCGAGCGAACGGGGACGAGGTTTGGGACTACCCGTGGGTTGCGGCATGTCACGTGCGGTTCAAGAATGGCGTTTGCACGAGCACGTTCTACACTGCCGGATACTGAGTTGCTCAAGGGATCTCAATCTTGGGCTGGTGGTTTGCTCCCATCGTCACGCTTGAGGTGATCGCATGCGGATGCGCTATTTCGGAGATTCCTACGACATCGTGAAGCAGTCGCTGCTGCGCTGGTTGCGACCCCTTGGAGAGTGGTCCGTCCATCCCATGTTCACAGAGCCTGTGTCCCCTGGCAAGGTTGCCCTGTTTCGGTCCAATCAACGTTCGGCGGCGCGGAAAGGATCACCCCGATGCTCGCGATAGGAATTCTCCGGTTCGGGTATCAACCTTGATGCGTACCCCTTGTTCCAGGTACTCCGGGACTTGCACCACCAAACCAGTCTCTAAAGTGGCCGGCTTGGTGCGGCCCATGGCCGAGTTGCCTCGGGTCGCCGGATCGCAGTGGGTAACGGCCAGTTCCACGGCCACCGGCAACTGAATGCCGACAGCCTGCTCCTCGAAGATCAGGATTTGGATTCCTTCCAGCGATTCGGTGAGGTA
>DASRAT010001013.1:0-3565 GCA_035638015.1 Gemmataceae bacterium
CGGCCTGACGGAAATGTTGACATTGGCCCAGCGCTGCTCGCCCATTGAGTTGCTTGTCCTGGACGTTGACGGCGTGCTGACCGATGGCCGCATTTCGCTTGCCGGGGCCGATGTGGAAGTAAAGGACTTTCACGTCCGCGACGGCTCGGGCATGGCGGTCTGGCGCAACGCGGGCAAGCGGACTGCCATCATCACCGGCCGCAATTCGCCGGCGGTGGCACGACGGGCAGCGGAGTTGCGGATCGAGTTTGTCACCCAGGGATCCGCCGACAAGGCAACGGCCTTGGCAGCCATCCTGGCCGCAACGGGCTTGCGGCCCAACCAGGCCGCCGCCGTTGGCGACGACCTGCCCGATGTGCCGGTGTTGCGAGCCGTGGGCCTGGCCATTGCCGTCGCGGATGCTTGCAGCGAAGCTCGGCAACTAGCCCATTATGTGACGCAAAACCGCGGCGGCCACGGCGGCGTCCGCGAGGCGATTGAATTGATCATGCATTGCCAGGGAATCTGGCCCAAATAAGCCGATTGCGGCTTAGCATTCGGCGAAGAGGTCAAAAGTCGTGTGGACCCCCAAACGCATCTTGTTGCTCAGCGGTGGCCTGGCGCTTTTCATCGCCGGCTACACGGTGTACGCCTTTTTCCTGGGCGGCATCGATGGCCTGTCGCCCTTGCCGGAGGCGTATGGACGGGCCATCGGCGATCCGATCATTCCACCTTCCGCCGACAGCGATGTCGACCGCAAACTCCAGCTGGCGTTCGGCCAGCAATGCCCCCAGATGAAACAGCCTTATAAGTTTGAGGATCGTAAAAAGGGTATGGTGGTTGCCGCCGCCGAGGCTAGTTTCAAGGAGCCAGATGGCCGCGTCAAGCTCACGGACTTCAGCGTCGCCATTTACAAGGACCACACCGACGGCAGTTTTCCGGAAATCAACACCATCACCAGCAACCACGCCTTTCTCGAATTCGACGTGAAGATCAAAGATCCTACCGACATGAGCAAGGGCAAGATCATCGCCGGCGAGCTGCGCGGCAACATCGTCATCATTAACAACCATTGCACGCCCGCCAAGCACGACGACCTGGAAGTGCTGGTGGACAATGAGCCGCTGATCTACGAAGAGAAAAAGTCCATGATCTGGACCAACGGTCTGGTGCACCTGCTCGACAAGCAAACCCAGCCGCATCCCACCAAGATCGACGGCCAGGGCATGGAATTGCATCTCACCAAAAATCAACCCCCGGACAAGAAACAGCCGGCCGTTGCCGCCGCGCCCAAGCCCAAGAACGATCTCAGCGGCGTTGATAAAATTGTGCTGAAATCGGCTGTCATGATGCACCTTTACCCGGATGCCAGCTCCGGTTTCATGACCGGCGCCGCTCCGCCGCCCGCCAAGGACGCCAAGAAGCAAGCGGCGACTGAAAAGGCTCACGTCATCATCAAAACCATGGGCGAATTTGTTTACGACATCACCAACGATGTGGCGCGTTTCGACAGCCCGACGTCCAAGCAAGATGGCGCGTTTTACGATCCCGTGGAAGTGACCCGAAGGATGATGCGTGACGAGGCCGACAAGAAAAGCGACACCAGTCAGGACCAGCTTATCTGTGACCATCTGACGCTAAAACTTCGCCGCAAGCCGGCTCAGACAGGCCCTGGCAAGGCCGACAAATCCAGCAGCGACCGCGAAATCGAAAGCGCCCACGCTACAGCCCGTCCAGGCAACGAAGTGATCCTGTCACTGGGCAGTGAGAACATGGCCTGCACCGGTTGCCAGGATTTGGTCTATGAAAGCCCCACGGCGGATCGCGGCGCTCGCACGGTGCTGCGCGGCGAATCGCTGGTGGCAGCCAAGGATGGCCACAAGATCAAGGCCAAGAAGCTGGAGCTAGTGGCTGCCAACCAAAAAGGCGCCGGACAACAGATTATTGCCGAGGGCCCGGGCCAGGTTGATTTGTGGGACCGCAATCCGGGCAAGGGTTACACGTCGCACGCCATCTGGAAGGGGCTTTTGACCTCGACCAAGCTCAAGGACGGCGACCGCGATTACGACCTTTTGACGCTGACCGAGGACGCCGCCTTCATCGACGATCAGCAAGGCCAAAAACTTTACGGCCAGCGCCTTCAAGTGAAATTGGAAACCAACGATGCCGCCGGCAAAACGGGCCAGAAACAGGATGCTAGCGCACCCGAAACGCGGCAATTGCCGCGCATGGTGGAAGCCTTCGAGCGCGTACGGGCGGTGTCGGCCGACATGCGCATCAGCGATTGCGACCATTTGATCATTCGCTTCAAAGATGTAGTCAAGGTCGCCAGCCTGGCCCCGGCAACGTCGCCCGCGGCGCCCCTCCTCAATCCGTCATTGCAGCCGAGCGAAACGCCGGTTGCGCCCAAGGCGGTGGAAAAGGAAAAAGAGAAAGCTAAATCCAAGCAGCCCCTAGATCTCCAGGCCCGCGATGTGGTCGTCGATGTGCTGCGCGGCGGCGAAAAGAATGACCTTCAAGAATTGCTGGCGGTCGGCGCCGTCCACGTCCATCAAAACGGCGAGACTCCCAAGGACAAAGGCGTGGACATCAAGGGCGACACGCTCAGCCTGTTCCACTTCGTTGAGGGCGATTTGCTCAAAGTTTTCGGCGACACCAAGCCGGCCGAATTGCAATTGGAAGATCTTTACCTGCTCGGCCCCAAGGTGACGATCAACCAAAAAGACAACACCGCCGTGGTGGAAGGCGCTGGGGCCATGCGCATGCCCAGCAACGGCTCGGTATTGGAAGCCAGCAAAACGCCTACGCCGCCCAAGGGCCCCAAGGAAGCCGATAAAACGCCCAGAACGCCGACGTTTATCACCGTTCACTGGACCAAGGACATGCTGTTCACCGGCCGTGACGCCGACTTCAACGGGAAGGTCGAGGCCTATCAGGAAAACAGCACTTTGCTCTGCGAGCAACTTCAAGTGGCCTTTGACAAATACATTTCCCTGAAGGAAGGCCAGAAAGGCGACCAAGGCGCCAAGGTGGACAAGGTGATTGCCTACAAGCAGGTGTGGGTGCTGGACGAAGAAAAAGACAAGCTCACCGATCAGATAAAAAGCAAAAGCGCCCTGAACTGCAAGCAGCTGGACGTGAACAATCCCGATAATCAAAGCAATGCCTACGGCCCGGGTTGGGTGGCGAAAGTGGGACTCGAAACGGGCGATGAATTTGGCAATCCGAACCCGCAAAAGCAAGTCAACAAGGCGCCGACCAAGCCACCGCAGTGGATGCTGACGCGCATCCATTTCACCGACCGCATGTTCACGGCCCAGCTCAATGCCGGCAAGACGCGGCAATCGACATTCCGCGGCGCCATTGAAGTTATTCACGTCCCCGGCGACCGGCTCGACGCGCTAGTGGACACCGCGAAGCTGCCGCCCGGCGGTATGTTCATGCAATGCGAGGTATTGACCGTCGTGGAAACCATGGGGACCGGGACCAAGTCCCAGGTGATGCAGGCGGAAAAACGCGTCCGCTGCTGGGCGGACGACATCAAGGCGGTGGCCGAGGTCGTTATTTTCGATCAAACGGCGAACAC
>DASRAT010001014.1:0-3473 GCA_035638015.1 Gemmataceae bacterium
ATCTTGAGCCCTATCGCCAGGGTATTATCACGACCTACAAACCGGAGTTGCGTCAATTGGCCGCGGACATTGACCGCGCGGAGCTGGCCAAGATCAGCAGGCCCGGCGACAGGTCCGCGGGTGTCGAGGAGTGCGAAGAAAAAGAGACGCCGCCGCCCAATGCCTGGCAGCCTGCGTCATTGTTGCCCGCCGTCCGCATTCAGCCGCCGGTGGGGTTTGATGGCAGCCCGAATATGCCGGAATGACAGTCACGCATGAACATCGAGGCCCTGATCGCGCTTCTTTCGCGGCCCTCGTCCTATGTTGAGCCATTTTACGAGGTGCGTGTCCTCCATACGCACATCTCCGTTGTCTTCCTCACTGCCCAGCACGCGTACAAGATCAAAAAGCCTGTCCAACTTGGCTTTCTCGATTTCAGCACGCTCGCCAAACGCAAGCATTTTTGCGAAGAGGAGATGCGCCTCAATCGCCGCCTGGCGCCAGATGTTTATCTTGGCGTTGTGCCCGTTACCGCTGGTGGAATGGAGCAAGCCGGGGAGCCTGTGGAATGGGCCGTCAAGATGCGGCGATTGCCGGACGAGGCGACCTTACAAAAACGGCTCTTGCGCGGCGACATGGATGCAATGGTGCTTACCAAGTTGGCCAAGCGGTTGGCGGCGTTTCACGCCGATGCGGCCCGCGGTCCTGAGATTGCCCGCTTCGGCCGCTTTGAGATTGTCGCCCGCAATGCCCGCGACAATTTCACGCAGGCTCAAGCCGCTGTGGGGACCGTTGTCAGTCCGGCCGTCTTTGAGCGATTGCGTCAGCTCACCGATGAATCGCTGGACAACCTCAAGGCGCTCATTGAGAGCCGAGCCCAGCGCGGTATCCCATGTGACACCCACGGCGATCTGCACCTGGACCACATCTATCTATTCCCCGATCAAAAACCGCCGGGCGATTTGGTGATCGTCGATTGCATCGAGTTCAACGAGACCTTTCGCTACTCCGATCCGATTGCCGATGTCGCCTTTGTGGAAATGGATTTGAAATATCACGGCCGCTGGGACCTGGCCCGCGCCTTTCGCAGCGCGTACCTGGAGGCGAGCAATGATCTTGAAGGCGGGCAGTTGTCGCGCTTCTACCGGGCTTACCGGGCGACGGTGCGGGCCAAGGTCGATGGCATGAAGGCGGCCGAGCCGGAAGTGCCCGCCGCGCAGCGTGAACGGGCCTTGGCCAGCGCTCGTGCGCACTGGCTTTTGGCCTTGGCGGAGCTTGAGCATCCCGGCAGCAAACCGTGTCTGGTGTTGGTTGCAGGTTTGCCTGGCTCGGGCAAATCGACCCTGGCGCGCGGTTTGTGCGCCAGTGGCAAATTCCAACTTCTGCAAAGCGATGTGATCCGCAAGGAGCTTGCGGGCGACCTTCGCGGTGAAGTTATTTACACGCCTGAGTGGAATGAGCGCACTTATGCCGAGTGCCTGCGCCGAGCGGAGGCATTTTTGTTTCAGGGCAAACCAGTGGTGGTGGACGCCAATTTCCGGGAGGACGCCCAGCGGCGGATGTTCTTGGAGGCGGCCCAGCGCCTTGGATTGCCGGCAACGTTGCTGATTTGCCGGACCGAAGCCGAGCATGCGCGTCAACGCCTGGCGCAACGAAAAAATGACGTGTCCGATGCAGATTGGTCGGTGCGGCAGCGGCTTGCAAATCAATGGGAAGCCCTTGGCACCGTTAGCAGCCGATATGCGGTGGAGTTAGAGCCTAACGGCGAGCCCAATGTTCTGCTGGGTCAGGCGCTTTCAGAGATTGAGTTGTTTTCCATGTGACGCGTCGTATCGCCATCATTCATTTCTGCGCTGTCGCCGCATCAACGGACTCGAAAAATTCGAACAAGTCCGTCAGCCGTGACACCTGAAGCGACTCATATACTTCCGGCGTGGCCGCGGCGATGCGGACCTGGCCGCCCCAGCGGGCCATGTCGCGCCGCAAGCTGACCAGCATGCCCATCGCCAGGCTGGTAAGGAAAGTGAGACGGGCCAAGTCCAGCACCGCCATCGAAGTGCGGCGAGCAATGAGCCGCATGAGCGCGAGCTGCATCTGGTGACAAGTTTCCGTGTTCGCCTGGCCGTCGAGATGCACTACCACTCCCTGCGGTGCGTCGTCAATGGTGACCGATAGAAAAGCCATCGCGATTTGCTCCGGTTGCATTGAATACATAGGGTGCAAGACGCAATGACCCATCATAAAGGCGCCACCCTGATCATGGCAACAAAGAAGACAATCACGAAGGCACGAAAGGACGAAACCACGAAAAAACCAGTCCTTTTTCGTGGTTTCGTCCTTTCGTGCCTTCGTGATTTGCCTTTTTTAGTACCCTCACGGCAATATGGGAATGTAACTCACAAACGCAATCTGCTTGCTGTCCGGCGACCATGACGGCACGTTGATCGTCCCCTGGCCGCCGAACAGCGTCGCGATGGTCCGCGTCTTGCCGCCTGCCAGCGGCATTATGCGCAGGACCACGTCCTTGTTGGCTGGATGGTCTTTGACGGTTTTATCAAATGACAGCCACACCAGCATCTTGCCGTCGGGCGACGGGTGCGGGAACCAATCAGAATAATTGGCGTCCTTGGTGATTTGTTGCGGTGAACTGCCGTCGGCGTTCATGCGCCAGATGCGCATGTCGCCGGTGCGGTCGGAATTGAAGTAAATGTACTGGCCATCGGGCGTGTAATCGGGACCGTCGGTGGTGCCCATGTCGGTCGTGAGTTGCTTGGCGGGGCCGCCTTCGACGGGCATGGTGAAAATGTTGTATGTTTTGCCAGTTTGGCCGACGTAGGCCAGCGTTTTGCCGTCGGGCGACCAGCCGTGCCAGTAGCACGATTCCTTGGCGGTGGTCAGGCGCTTGGGTGCGCCGCCCGTGCTGGGGATAATGGAGAATTGCGAGGCGCCTTTGACGTTGTGACTGATGACGAGCGATTTGCCGTCGGGCGAAAGACCGTGATCGTTGTTGCAATTGGTCGCGTCGCCGGTGTCGAGCTTGACGGGCTTGCCGCCCGAGACCGGGACTGTGTAGATGGCGCCGCCCTTGTTGAAATACAGCTTGCCGTCGCGCGACCAGTTCGGGGCTTCAAATTTCTCGCGTGCTTTGTAGATCACTTTGCGTTCGCCGGTGTCCACGGACATCACTTCGAGACTGGTTTCTTGAACTCTTTTTTTGCCTGGTTTGATGTTTTGGAAACCGAGGTTGGTGAAGATGGCGGATTCAGTGACACTATTGTCATGGGCACACAGAAAGATCCCCGCATGGACTGGTTCTTGAAGCTTTACGGTAACCGCCCCCACGGGCTGAAACTCACCGCCCGGTTTGGCCGCGGAGACGGAGAAGATGTCGCCGTGACGTTCGAGCTTGACCGTGGCGGGAAGCTTGACGGTCGATTTGACTTCGTAGGTGATGCCGCCCTTGGCCTTGCGGTAGTGCAGGATGATGAGGCCGT
>DASRAT010001015.1:0-2288 GCA_035638015.1 Gemmataceae bacterium
TGAACGACCCCGGCGCTTGCCTGGGAAGGGAACTGGCATTCGTCGATCGGTACGCGTGGATCGTTTTTGCGGGCGTGACGAACGCCGCGCCACACAGTGTACATAATTCATCCACTTGAGTTTTCTTTGTCTCATCCGCGAGCGCGTTGATCACGGGTGCGGATACGTCTCGGGGCACTTTTTCCTTGATTGCGCCGAGGTGCTCTGATATAAGAACTCCGATCCAACAACAATCTCTGGCACCTCCGCGGCGTGGGCGTTGAAAACGACCATAGAGGTTGAGCCATAGCTTTGGGAGATTGTTGGTCACTTCCGGTGAACAGATTTAAAAATCGCCATGAGCGCGCGCAACGAACCGGTCTTTTTTGGGGAGGAAACAATTTGTTTCCGGCATCTCGCGCGCTTCGTCCTTCCACTTCCTTCCTCCAGTCTGAAGGGAATTGCCGCCTCTCTGACGCATCGTCCGAATTAGCTGTATCACCATCATGCGTGCCTCCAGTCTGCTGACGACCGAATCGGGTCGAATGCTTTTCGCTCCGGCCCGTCCGAATGTTTCCGCCCCGCATCCGCACACTCCGCTCCTTTTTCCCGCTGCACTGACGCAACCCCGAACCCGAACAACTATGCGCCTCCAATTTGTTGAACGCCTGGCTCTGCTGAGCATGGCGTCGATGGCTTTTCTCGCAACGGCTCTATGGACTCCAGCCGATGCCGCCGTCATCTGCGCCACCACGAACTATCTCGTTGGCGCCCCGATCCCGGACAACAACATCAACGGGCTCGCCAGCACCAAAACGTTTTCGTCCACCATCGGCATTGTCTCCGATCTGAACGTGACGTTTAAAACCACTGGCGGCTATAACGGGGACCTTTTTGTGTATCTCGTGCACGATTCCGGTTTCTCCGTCCTCCTGAACCGTGTGGGACGCACCAGCACGGATCCCTTCGGCTACGGCGACGCAGGGTTCAACATGACTTTTGATGATCAAGCCGCTTCCGATGTGCATCTCTATCGCTTTGCGTTGTTCGGCAACAACACCACGCCGCTGGGCGGCGCGCTCACCAACAGCTGGATGCCCGATGGCCGCGCGGCCGATCCGTTCACAGTGGTGGATACCGACACGCGCACCGAATTGCTCAGCTCCTTCAACGGCCTCAACCCGAACGGCTCCTGGACTCTTTTCGCTGCGGATCTTTCCGCAGTCGACGCCGCAACGCTTGACAGCTGGGGCCTGGAAGTTTGCGGAGATTTGCCGTTGCCCGCCTCGGTCGGCACGCAGCCGCTGGGCCAGATTATCGAGTGCAGCAGCAACGTGACCTTCACTGTCACCACCGCCGGCACGGGTCCGTTCACCAATCAATGGTACAAGAATGACGTGGCGATCCCCGGAGCCACCAACCTCAGCCTGACCATCAATGGCGCTCATCCTGCCGACGGTGGCACCTATACATTTGTCACCTGCAACATGGCGAATTGCGCCACCAGTTCTCCCGCCGTCCTGCACGTGCGTGACACGATCGCCCCGGCCATCACCACCTGCGCGGCGAACGTGACGAATAGTGCCAACGCCTCGTGCGTCGCTGCCGTTCCCAGCCTGGTCGGGCAGGTCGTGGCGACGGATGCCTGCGGCTCCGTCATCGTCACCCAGAATCCCACTGCCGGCACGCTGCTCGGTCTTGGCACTTACACGGTCACCTTGTCCGCGACGGATCCCTCCAACAATGTCACCACGTGCGCCGCCACCTTTGCCGTTCGCGATACCACGCCGCCTTCGATCACCTGCCCGGCACCCATTGTCATCACCACGCCGGCTGGGCAGTTGACGACCAACGCCACGTTTACCACGACGACCGCCGATAATTGCACCGCCTCGCCCACGCTCATTTGCACACCGGCTTCCGGAACCGCTTTCAACGTCGGTGTGACGACTGTCAACTGCCTTTCAACCGACACCGCCGGCAACAGCAATTTCTGCAGCTTCACCATCACGGTGCAGGTCCCGCCGCTCATCACGGTCCAACCGCAAACCCAGCGAACCCCGATGGGCAACGGCGCGGTGTTTGGCGTCACGGCCGTCGGTTCCACGCCGCTGGTCTACTTCTGGTTCAGCAATAACGTCGCAGTCGCCAACGCCAATGCCTCGAGCCTCGCAGTTTCCAACGTGACGCTGGCCAACAACGGCGATTCGTATCGCGTCGTTGCTTCCAATGCGTTTGGTTTGGCAAACAGTGCTGCGGCGACGCTGGTGGTGACGCCGATATCGGCGGTGAGTTTTGATTTCAACACA
>DASRAT010001016.1:0-5286 GCA_035638015.1 Gemmataceae bacterium
CAACACCAGGCCGCCCTGGCCCACCGCGAACGATCTGGTCGGCCGTAATTGCAGGCCGAGAATATTGCGACCCGCCAGGCTGTCGACGTCGGCCTTGCCGAAATTGCCTTCGCGCACGGCCCCCAGGCGGCTCCAGGAGCCGGCGAACGAGCCGGTCTGGCCGTCCAGAAAATCAGCACCGAGCCAACTGGTGCAGCGCTGGCCTTTGACGGGTTGCCATTTGCGGCCGCCGTCGCCAGTCATGAAAACGCCAGTTGGAAATTGCTCGCTACCGTCACCAACGATGTAAGCAGTATTGACGTCGCCAAAGCGGATGGAGTTGAGACCCGGCACGGCGTCGGCCAGGATGCGTTTCCAGGTTTCGCCGCCGTCTTGCGTGAATAGCACCACACCAGCGCTGCCCGCGCCCAACGGCAATTCCTCGCGGCCGACCACCCAGCCGACCAAGTGCGTCAGCATATGGATCGAGCGCAGCGACGAATGGACGCCGGAGGGCATCAATTCCCATTTGTTGCCGGAATTGATGGTTTTCCAGATGACGCCGTCGTCGCCGACGGCGAAGCCAACGTCGCCATCCAGGAATTGCACCGCGCGCAGAGCGGCATCCTCGGGGTAGCGCTGTTCAACGGCTTGGGCGGGAAGCGCAAGCGCCGCGCAAGCGGCAAGCGCCAGCAGATAAGATCGCATGGGTTCTCCTCTCGTTCCGGTGAGAGTCGTTCATTTGCCACGTGCAGCCCCCTCCCCCTAGCACAGGGGGAGGGTTGGGGTGAGGGCAGCAAGCGGCAATTCAATTCGCTAACCAGTACCTCACAATGCAATAAAACGCCTGCAACGCGTCTTTGAAACCGATCTTCTTGCCCTCTTCGTAAGTGCGGCCGGCGTAGCTGATGGGCACCTCAAAAATGCGCCAGGACGGCGCTTTCTTCTTGGCAATCTTGGCCGTCACCTCCGGTTCGAAACCGAAGCGATTGGATTTCAGGGAAATGCCATCCAGCACCTCGCGCCGGAAAACCTTGTAACAGGTCTCCATGTCGGTGAGGTTCAGATTGGTGAACATGTTGGACATGGTCGTCAGCATTTTGTTGGCGACGGAGTGCCAGAAATACAAGACGCGGTGGCTTTCGCCGATGAAGCGCGAGCCGTAAACCACGTCGGCGCGATTTTCGAGAATCGGCTGGATTAGCCGCGGATATTCGCCGGGATCGTATTCCAGGTCTGCGTCTTGAACCAGGATGACATCGCCGGTGGCGTGCAGGAAGCCTTCACGAAGGGCGGCGCCTTTGCCTTTGTTGCATGGCTGGTACACGACGCGAATGTTGTCGTCGTCGAGTTGCTGCAAGATTGCCCGTGTGCCGTCCGTCGACAGATCGTCAACAATGATGATCTCCTTGGGAATCGGCACCGCCTGGACGCGCTCGATCAGCTTGGCGATCCACTGCTTTTCGTTGTAGACGGGAATCACTACTGAAAGCTTGAAGCCGGCGGGGATCGAGCAAATACCGAGCTGGCGGCAAGCGCCGTCTCCCAGGAGCCGCCGCGCTTGCCTTAAGCGAACCTCGCGTGCGTGGTCGTCAAATGCAGGCGCGGAGCCTTCCTGCTCATCAGCCAACACCAAGTTGTCGTCCAGAAATGCATCCATCGCGGGCATCCTTGCCGTGGGCGGATTTTCCCTGTAGCGGGGAGATTATCGAATAGAAGGGGGGTCATGGTCAAGGGGTTTTCCAGTTTGCCGCGGTGCGGAAGCCGTCTTGACTAAACGACGATCAAGGCATACCTTCCCGGGCCAAACCGAAGGCCGTGCTGTAGCCGGCGCTTGGGTTTCACGGAGCTTGCGAAGGAGAGGCAAACGCATGAACAAGACACTCGGGGTGCCGCTGTGCGATCTCAGCGGCCAATATCGTGAATTGGAGGGCGAGCTGCTCGACGCTGTCGCCCGTGTGCTGCGGAGCGGCCAGGTCATTCAGGGGCCGGAAGTCGCCAATTTCGAGCAGGAGGTGGCCCAGTATTGCGGCGCCAATCATGGCGTGGGCTGTAGCTCGGGCACCGATGCGCTTTTGCTGGCGCTGCATGCTCTGGGCATCGGCGCCGGCGACGAGGTCATCTTGCCCCCGTTTACCTTTTTCGCCACGGTCGGCGCCGTTTGCCGCGCTGGCGCAAAGCCCGTCTTTGCCGACATTGACCCGGTCACTTACAACATTGACCCGGTTCAGGTCGACAATATGATCACGCCTGACACGCGGGCCATAATGCCCGTTCACCTTTATGGCCAATGCGCCGACATGGAACCGCTTTGGTCCATAGCAGAGCAGCATGGTTTGCCGATCATCGAGGACGCTGCCCAGGCGATTGGCGCCGAGTACCAGGGCAAACGCGCGGGTACGCTGGGGGCGATTGGCTGCTTCAGTTTTTATCCATCCAAGAACCTTGGCACTTACGGCGACGCCGGCGCGGTGGTCACCAACGATCTGGAGTGGGCCAAGCACATGGCTTGCCTGCGCGTGCACGGCATGGAGCCAAAGTATCACCACAAGTATCTCGGTTGGAATGCCCGGCTCGATGCCATTCAAGCCGCTTTCTTGCGGGTCAAACTGCCGCATCTGGATAGCTGGATCGAAGGCCGTCAGCAAGCCGCGCAGCGCTACGACGCGTTGATTGAGGACAATCGCCTTGGCCACTTCATGGAGAGGCCGGTCGTGATGCCCAATCGCCGGCATGTTTTCAACCAATATGTTGTCCGCGTGGCCAATGGGGAACGCGATAGCCTGGTCAAGCACTTGCAAAGTGAACGCATTGGGTGCGATATTTATTATCCGATTCCGCTGCATTTGCAGCAGTGCATGCAGTACCTTGGCCACGGCGTCGGCGATTTCCCGGTCAGCGAAGAAGCGAGCCGCTGCGTGATGGCGCTGCCGATGTTTCCGGAGATCAACGTGGATCAACAGGAACGCGTGGTGCAGAGCTGTGCGGCGTATTTGCGGAAGAGGAAGAGGATGGCGGCGTAAGGCGCATCCGAAATCAGTAGCTAATTCAAAACCCCAACGCACCAATCCAATGGTCGTTGGGGTTTTCGTTTAAAATAGCATAACGTCCTTGACTTATCGCAATTTGCGATTACTCCGGCCAATTAGCCAAGCCTCAGGTACTAGACGGCCGCCGATCTCTCACCCAAGGATCAGGTGACTGCATTGGGCAATATCTTCGGTGTCTGCCCAGCGGTCTTTTTGCCGGATTGAAAACCGTCGTATGTGATTGTCAGACAAATCAAAACTCTATCGCAAATTGCAGGTCGGGCCCGTCAAGCAACAACTTGCAGCTTAAAAGTACGTCCATGCCGATCAGAACCTCTGCCGGCAACCCAGACGGCAATTCCATGACCAACAGGTCAGGCTGTGCCAACCAAGGCAAATGAGGTTGGCCCTCGTCTAGCACGAAAAGCGTCACGTTGCATAACCGCACCGACATCTTTCCGCCGATGCCTTGAGTTGCCGTGTGAGCAAAAAGCGGAATCGGCAACTTCCGGAGTATGGACGGTGCAATTGCGGAAATGTCCGTGCCTGTATCGATCAACCCTCTAGCTTGTACAGACCCAGGCAGAGGCCTGCCAGCAGCCTGCAAAGACCTCAGCGTCGTGCTATCGAGGTTCACCCGGACATCCACCCACAATCCGTTCGGGTCCATTGGGAATGTTAACTTCGCCATAAGCGGAAAAAAGTGGGGCCACGCAACACAGGCATTCGACTAAGCACTTGTTGAATCAGCACCGGTTGCAGCGAATATCGTTCAAGCGCCACCGCTTTGGCCTCGTCCCTGGTGTCCCAGATGCCGATGATTTGACCTCCCTTGATGAGAACCCATTTCCCTTCATGTCCCTCGGCCAGTAGTTGACCTACCTCGCGCCGATAGAAGTTCCATTCCTGGGCCGTCGAGCTGGCCGAGGTGTCTTCGGGCAGTTCGGTGAAGGGGATGGTTTGCCGCTCGGGTGCGGGGGCTGATGGCTGCTCACAAAACCGCTGCGTCTCGTCCCGACTTAACTGCTCAACTGCTTCAACTTCTTCGGCTTTCATGACTGGTCCTCCGTGTTGGGCACTAATACCGACATGGCTGCGTGACACAGCACCGATCGGAAGGGGCTATCTTAAAGCATCCCCATCAGCAACTCAATCTCCACCTTGCTGCCCACCAGCAGCGGCGTGCGTTGGTGCAACCCCGTCGGCGTCACATCAAGAATCGCCTGCTTGCCGTTCATCGCCAGGCCTCCAGCCTGCTCAGCCAGGTAGGCAATTGGATTCGCTTCATACATCAGCCGCAGTTTGCCTTCTGGATAATGCTTTGTCGGCGGATACAGAAAGACGCCGCCCTTGAGCAATGTGCGATGAAAGTCCGCCACCAGCGAGCCGATATAGCGCGACGAATAGGTGCGGCCCATCGTCCCTGAGCGCAAATGCGCCAGGTAACTGCGATAGGCGTCGGGGAAACTGTCGGCGTTGGCTTCGTTGACCGAATATAGCGAGCCTTGAGTGGGCATTTTGATATCGGGGTGGCTGATGAGAAACGCGCCGATAGAGGGGTCGAGCGTGAAGCCGTTGACGCCGTTGCCGGTCGTGTAAACCAGCATCGTTGACGAGCCGTAGACAACATAGCCGGCGGCGACCTGGCGGCGACCGTTTTGCAGAACGTCACCCAGGGGATCGCGTTCGCCGGTGGTGTCCTGCTCACGTTTGAAAATGGAAAAGATCGTGCCGACGCTGACGTTGACGTCGATATTGCTGGAGCCATCCAGCGGGTCAAAGATGACCACGTACTTTCCTTGTTTGCGGTCGCGCGGCACCACGATCGGCTGCTCGTTTTCCTCCGAAGCCATGATGGCGACGTTGCCGCGATTGCCCAGACATGTCAACAAGGCCTGGTTGGCCAGCACGTCGAGTTTCTGCTGTGTTTCGCCTTGCACGTTCACCTTTTCGGCCGAGCCCAGCACATCGACCAGCCCGGCCCGCCGCACATGGGCGGCGATGATCTTGCAGGCCAGCGTGATGCCGGACAGCAGCCACGAGAACTCGCCCGAGGCGTCGGGAAAGAGCCGACGCTGTTCGTTAAGAATGTGCTGCTGAGCGGTGAGGAGAGAGGCGGTGTTCATGTAATTTGGAGAGACAAGGAGGCCGGGAGACTTGGAGACAAGGAGCAAAAACTCCCACAACACTGGCATTACACTATTTGTTCGCTCGGCAGGCAAGCGTGAATCCTACCCGCCTCCTTATCTCCTGGTCTCCCAGTCTCCTTGTCTTCCCA
>DASRAT010001017.1:0-3556 GCA_035638015.1 Gemmataceae bacterium
CCGTTCGTAGGTGTCGAAATTGCCGTAAATGACCTGGCTGACGCCGTCGCCTTCCAGGGCGATCAAGACATCGACGACCCGGTTGAGGAAGTAGCGGTCGTGGCTGACGACGATGCATGTGCCTTCGAATTCCAGGAGCGCTTGTTCCAGCGATTCGCAAGCCCACAAATCGAGGTGATTGGTCGGCTCGTCGAGGACCAGTACGTTGACGCCAAGCGCCACCAGACGAGCCAGGGCCGCCCGGCTGCGCTCCCCGCCGCTTAATTCGCCGACAGGTTGGTAAACCTGATCGCCGACCAGGCCGAAACGGCCCAGCAGATTGCGCATGGATTGTTCGGTGGCATCGAACTCGTCACCCGGCCACACGGCCCGGATGACCGGCTTATCCTCGGCCAGCGTTTTGAGGTGTTGGTCGTAATAACCGAACTCCACCTGTTGACCGATGTGAACTGTGCCCGAATCGGCTTTGTCGTCACCCAACAAAACTCGCAGCAACGTCGTCTTGCCGCTACCGTTGGCGCCCATGATTCCCAATCTTTGACCGCGTTGAACAGTGAAATTCAAATCCTTGAACAGGACGTGATCGTAGGCCTTGGTGAGATCCTCGGCCCGCAACACAATATCGCCGCTGCGGCGAACCTGGCTGAAGTGCATGTGCGGCGTTTCAATCTTCACCGGTCGTTCCAGGCGATCAATCTTATCCAGCTGCTTTTGACGGGATTGCGCTTGCTTGTGCAGCTGACCGTAATGCACGCGGCGGATGTAGTCTTCCTGCTTGTCGATGTATTCCTTTTGGGCTTCCCAGGCTTTTAGCTCTTGCTCGTAACGCTCCTGCCGCAGCCGCACGTATTGCTTGTAGTTGCCGGGATACGACGACACGCGGCTGGAGTGCATCTCGAAAATCTTGGTGACGACCTTGTCGAGAAAATAGCGGTCGTGGCTGACAATCAACATCGCCTCGTGCTGGCGGATGAGGTAATCCTCCAGCCAGCGCGTGGCGGTGATGTCCAGATGGTTGCTCGGCTCGTCCAGCAGCATCACATCCGGAGCAGCCAGGAGCAACTTGGCAAGCATGAGCCGGCTTTGCTGGCCGCCGGAAAACGTTTCAACGGGGCGGTCGTAATCAATCTGCTTGAAGCCAAGACCATCGAGCACTTCCTCGACCAGATGATCGACGGTGAATGCATCGTGGTGATGGAGCATCTCGGTGAGGCGGTCGTATTTCGCCGCGAGTGATTTGCGGCTCGCTTCATCGGTCGCCAGGGCCAGGGCCTCGGCGGTGTGCACCATGTCGTCATGGGCAGCGGTCAAGGCGGCGAGGGCAGTGCGGGCTTCCGCGAAGAGCGTGCGGCCTTTTTCGAAGACGGCTTGCTGCTGGAGCAAGGCAATGCGAGCGCCGGCATGCAAACGGACATCGCCGGTGTCGGGGCGGTCCAGACCGGCGAGGATGCGCAGCAGCGTGGTCTTGCCGACGCCGTTAGGCCCCACCAGGCCGACACGTTCGCCGGCGAACAGCTCGAAGCCGAGTTCGGTGAACAGCGGATCGGCGTCGAAGCCGCGCGACAGGTCGGAGCAACTGAGCAATAGCATGAGGTTTGATTATGAGTAGAGGGCGGGAAGTGGCAATCTTGGGACCGAATTACGAAGGCGTGCGGCGTTGAGTGCCTTGCGGCCAACCACCCACCACCTAAAATAAGAAGATAATATGACCACCGAAAAAGACCAATTGTGTGTCCTGACAGATGCCCTGCGCCCAGTCCCCTTCCGCAAGGGAGGGGAAGTAATGCTCATATACTCGGTTGAGCAATTGGTGGACGCGCTGCGCAAGTTCATTAACCAGGAGCCAAGGGTGCTGATCGTAGATATGCCGAAGGGTCGGCCTCAATTGTTCATTGGAATGAGTAAAGGGTTGGGCGCGGTCGATTTGTACCCGTTCTTGGCATCGAGCCGCTCTTGGTTTGCTAGCGCGCAAACAACTTATTCATCGGAAGATTTCTGGATCACCTGCGAGGGAGAACCATCATGGTACCCGGCCTGGGCAATGATGCCGGTCGCCGATGCCATCGAGATCGTCGCTTACCTCGTCGGCCACAACGAGTTGCCGGACACGGCGGAGTGGGTGAACCTGAAAGGCCAACGGCTTTTTTCTCTCCATAAGGATTGTGGCGTGTAAAGACGTCGGCGAGTTGTTTGCTGAATTCAATTGGCCGCCAACTGTCCCGGCCCGCCGGCCGCCAAGAAAGCATCAACAAACATCCCGTCCTTCGCCAACGGCCTGGCCCGTTGAAACAACGCAAGGGCATCCTTGCGTTGCCCGTCGAACCACAATTGATGCGCAACCAGAAACAACAGCGTCGGATGATTCGGATTGGCGGCAACAGATTCGGTCAAGCGTTTCATATGCTCGGAGAAATCGGCCTCGCGGCCTTTGTAGAGATCATCGCGCAACTGGATCGGCGTGCGTGGCCACTGCTTGTCGATTTTCATGCCCGCATGAATGGTGGTGACCGCGTCGCGGTAGTTACCCATGGCGAACTCGGCTTGAGCCAGCAGAAACCAGGCCCGCGACAGCATTGGCGCTTTGACCACCGCCTTGCGGCACCACTGGGCCGCCACGCCGTAATCGCCCTCTTGAAAGGCAACCAGGGCAAGGTCGGTCAGCCTGCCCCCTTCGGCAACCGGATCAGCCAACGGTTCGGCCGGCGGCTGTGGTTTCTTCGGAGGCGTCTTTGGCTGCGGCATAGGGTCGCCCGGCCGCACGGGTGGAACAGGCTTGGAGACATCGACGCCGGGCAATTGTTTGAATGGCTCCGGTTCTGTAATCTTGGGCTCCGGCAATTTCAGGGCTTCCGGCTTTTTCAAAGGCACGAGATCGAGATCGACACCGCGAATGTCAGCGGGTGCGTAGCCAGGGCCCAGCGTTGGGTATTTGACGCCGGTGACAATGACGCGCGGCCCAGGCGGCACAAGGACCACGGGGGCGGGATAATAGGGCGGTGGGTAAACGGGAGCAATGCCATAAACGGTGCTGGACGTGTATACGCTACCGACGACGATATTGCCGTTCTTGTAAGTGACGCGAACGCCACTGCCGTAAACGTCAACGGTGCGCACACCCACAATGACCTGAGCGGACGCCGGTTGGGCGAGACAACCGAGCAAAACAAAAGCCGCGGCTTGCAGTTTCATGGGCGCACCATCCTAGTGGCGAGAAAAGACGCCAAATGTGACTGATGGAATTATCGGGGTTGGGCGGCGAAGGTGCAAGGCAAAAGCGGAATTCGCGTCGGATGTAGCGCAAGCTGTTAGCTTGTGCGGCTTGGACACATGCTAACAGCTTGTGCTACATTCGTCGCCAGCGTACCAGCCGCGTGCGCGTGCCCCCGCCTCGCTGCGGTCAGGCGCAGACTTAGCGCCAACGAAGTGACGCCGGACTCGCGCCCGGGGTGTCATCCAGGCGTAGACTGTCCATTCCGAAAACTGATCAGGCACCACAGTGTATGACCCATTCCTCGGAAGGCACTAAGCGTTTGAAGTCCGCCTGCCTACGCGGGAC
>DASRAT010001018.1:0-6174 GCA_035638015.1 Gemmataceae bacterium
TGCCGCAGCAGTCCGCCTCGCTGCCGATCGTCGCCGAGGGCGACGCGACGGAAGCGATTGCCGTAGATATGCGGGATGCCATAGTGATTGGCAAGCCGTTCATTGAGGAACGTATAATCCGCCTTGAGCAACTGGAGCACGCTCAAATTGTCGCGGAAAACGCTATCGACGAAAAGCTCCGTTTCTTGCCGGAACGCCTTGCGTAAGTTGTCATCGAAGTCGGGGAACAGCCGCAAGTCGGGCGTGATTGATTCCAGGTTGCCCAGATGCAGCCATTGCCCGGCGAAATTGGTGGCGAGATTGCGCGAGCGCACATCCGCCAGCAGTCGCTTCACCTGTTTTTCGAACACTGCCGGCTTGCTCAGTTCGTTGCGCTCGGCCAGGTCCAGCAGTTCATCGTCCGGAATGGTGCTCCACAGGAAGAACGACAGACGCGACGCCAGCTCCAGGTCGCTGATCTTATAAGGGGCCTTCGCCGCCACGCCTTTGGGATCTTGCTCGACAATAAACAAAAACTGAGGATTGACCAGGATGGCACTAACGGCCATTTCGATGCCCGCATCGAAATCCGCCCCCTTGCGGCCTTGCTGATAGAACTTCATGGCCTTGTCGAGATTGGCCTCGGTGACCGGCTTGCGATAGGCCCGATGGAGCAGCGTGGAGATGATCTTTTTGGCACTTGCGTCTTCGTCAGCCGGCCCGGTCGGCTCGCTGACAAAAATCCGGCGCCGGCTGGGCATATCGGCGTGCCCTTTCGCCTTGAAGGGACCGGTAATCGAAACCTGATAAACGGCCGGCGCTGTTCGCGGATGGCGATGCAAGTTCCAATGCGCCTGATACGGCTGCCGTTTGGTTTCTTGCAAGGAGGCAGGGTTTTGCACAAAAGTCACGCCCAGATCGTGCGGCCCGGCTTTCACCGTGATGCGAGCCTTCAGCTTGGCGTCCACCTCCTCATCGCGTTCGTTTTTGCCGGCGGGTTTAATCTTGATCGAAGCGACGCGTTTGCGGTCCAGAATCACCTCCATTTCGTGCGGCTCTTTTAGGCCCTCGATTTTTTCGTTGCGGTCGCGCGTGAGCCAGGCCTGTACGTCGTATTCGCCTTCCTGCGGAAAAGTGAAGGGAATCAGAATTCCGCCGCGGGTGCCCAGGGGCAGCCCTTCGACGTGTCCTTCTTGTGTGACGTCGGGCGGAACCCGGAAAGTATGGCTATCGGGCGCTTTCGGCGCCTTGCCGACCGCCAGGCGGCTGATCTTCTGCGCCGCCGTGATGTAACGGTCCAGCAGTGTTGGTGTGAGGTCGCCCAGAGGCGCGGTGTCGAAGCCATGGTTGGCTTCGTCCGCCGGCAGCAGCGCGGTGGCGTCAATTTCCAGCGCCAGCAAATCACGGATGGCGTTTTGAAATTCGGTGCGATTCAGACGCCGCAGGGTGGGGGTGCGGCCAGGATTGGGACGAGTTACCGCCAGCCGATCCAACTCAGCTTCGAGTGCCGCGACAATAGCGTCGTACGTCTTTTCGTCCGGTCGCGGCTTGCCAATGGGAGGCATTTGACGCGACGCCAGCTTGCGCACCACTTTTTCCCACACGTCCGGATGAGCGTCAATCGTTTTGGCACTGATGGCGTCGAGAGCGAGGTCGCCCTTTTTGTCCTCGCTGTTGTGGCATTTGGTGCAGTGTTGCGTGACAAATTTTTTGACGACGGCGTTGTCAAGCTGCTGCTGTGTTGAGGGAGCGGCCTTGGAGGGTTGTTGTGCCCAATTCAAACCGACCAATCCGCCGGCCATTAACAATGCTGTTATGCAATAACGGATAGCATTCGCTGAACGACCCATGACAGAGGCTCCTGACAACGCAATGCGCATGCCTGGCGATTGCCTGAATAGCGGGCGAACGCAAACTCAATGGGGCCATGCGCAACGGTCGTTTGTACGCTGTGCAGTTTACGGTCAGGCAAATTTGGCGTCAACGAAAAAGGCCTACTCACCATTCCCATGCAGTTTCGCAAGTCGGGCATCTCAAACGATTGGGCCGCACGTTCGCGCATTCTTTTTCCGGTCCACACCATTTCCAAACAACTTGATTCTAAACAAGTACCTGCCGAAATACCGTGCGCGTTTTGTCATTTTCGCCCTGGCGTTCGGTCTGCGCGCGGACCGAGCAAGACTTGCACCTGGAGAGCACAGCCATGACTTTTTGGAATCGCCCGATCTTACGCCGGAAGCGACCCACACCGCCACGCCGTGGGCTTCGCACTCTTGGCGGATCACTTGATAAACGCGCCCAGCTGTCCGTTGAACATCTGGAAACACGGAATTTGCTGTCCAATTTTGTCGCCGGCAATCTTGCCGTCTTACGAGTCGGCGACGGCGTTGCGGCGCCTTCCAGCGCCGCCACCGCAGTGTTCATTGATGAGTTCACCACTTCCAGCGCCAGCCAAACCCCCGTCCAATCGGTCGCGTTGCCGACGACAGCGTCGGCAACCGGCAATGCGGCGTTGACGCAGAGCGGATCGGCATCATCCGAAGGCGCATTGTCGCTGTCCCAAGATGGACATTACCTCGCTTTAGTCGGGTACAACGCCACCACGGGATCGACCAGCGTTGCCAGCGGCACGGCTGACCGCATTGTGGGCCGCATCGATTCCAGCGCCACCATCGACACCACGACCAGACCGACGGGCTACAGCGGCAACAATATCCGCGGCGCGGCCACCGGGGACGGCACCACGTTTTGGACCGTTGGGCCGGGCGGCGGCATCAACTACGTGCCTCTCGGCGGCCCGCTGGCGGGCGCAACTGTGCAGCTGGCAACAGCCAATACCGAAACGGCTCAAGCCGTCAACAATCAGCTGTACGTCGCTCCAGCCGCCGGCGTCGCCATTGACACCGTTGGAACGGGATTGCCAACAACCGGATCTCAACCGGTGGCCAATCTGCCAGGAATGATCGGGTTATCTACTGCCACGCGAGCGTTTTATTTCCTCGACCGCGACGCCTCCGTGCCTGGGCTGGACACGCTTTACGTGGCCGATCAAACCAACGGCATCATGAAGTACTCTTTTGACGGCACGAACTGGACCGCACGCGGATCCAAGAGTGGAGCGGTATCTGGGCTTGTTGCCGCACTTGATGGCGCCAATGCGGACATTTACGTCACAACGGGGGCCTCGGCCAGCGCCAACAACAATTTGTTGAAGTACGTCGATTCAGCTGCTTTCAACGCCACGATTTCGCTGGGCACGTCAACAACCTTGGCCACGGCGGGGACCAACAAGATTTTCCGCGGCCTGGCCTTCGCACCCACGCCTTCGCCGGCCGCCCAAACCACAACGACGCTGTCCGCGCCCACCTCGGCCAACGCCAACACGCCCATCAACATCAGTGCCACCATCGCCCGCCTTAGCGGGTCTGGGCCCACCCCAACCGGCACAGTCACGTTCAGGGACGGCGGCGTGGTCATGACCGGTGGCAGCAATGTCCCTGTCGTCAACGGCACCGCGTCGTTCTCGACCTCCGCGCTCGTCATTGGTTCCCACACCATTCTGGCGACCTACTCCCCCTCGGACCCGGCGTCGTTCCAGCTCAGCAATTCGGCGGCTACGCCGTTGACGATCAGCGGTCCCGTCTTCACCAGCATCAACAATGCGGTATTCACGTCGGGGACGCCGGGCACCTTCCAGGTCAACTCCACGACGGCAACGAGCTACAGCCTCACGAGTGCGCCGCCGTGGGCAGCCATCTCCAATGCCGGCGTGCTCAGCGGCACGCCGCCGGCTGTTACCCAAACCACGGCGTTTAACTTCACCATCAATGGCTCGGATTCCGGCGGCGCCGGCAACGCACAATCGTTCACGCTCTACGTTGTCCCGGCGGCAACATCAGCTGTGCCGTTCACCCCCGGCAACCTTTTGGTTTATCGAGTAGGCGACGGCGGTTTGACTTACGGCTCACAGGGCAGCGGCGGCACCGCTTCAGGGTCGGCAGTGGGAATCTTCCTGGACGAATACACACCGGCCGGGAATTTCGTGCAAACCGTGTTCGTGCCCTCCACCGGCGCCAACAAAACCACCGATTCTAATTCCGCGACTTCCGATGGAATGATGACGCTTTCCGCCGACGGTCATTCCGTCGCCTTCACAGGCTACAATGCCGATCTGGGCACCGCCAATCTCACCAGCATCGCCTCCTCCGGCACCGGAGCGGTCGCTCGTGTCATCGGCACCGTCAGCAGTTCCGGTGAGGTGGACACATCCACGATGACCACTGCATACAGTGCCGGCAACATACGCAGCGCCGCCACGATAGATGGCAAGGAGTTCTGGACCGCCGGCACGGCAGGGACCGCATCAGCGGCCAATTCCGGCGTTCGCTATTTCAACGTGACCGGCGCCACGGGACAGGCCGGCACCATTCTCAACAACACCTTTAACAGCCGGACGGTCGGCTTCTACGGCGGCCAGCTCTATTGGGGCACCGGCACCACGAACCTGTCCTTCAACAGCGGCGCCGGCACCTATGCCTTTCCCACGCCTTTTCCCACCACTGCACCGACCGGCGCGATCGACACGGGTCTGGTTGCGGCCAGCACGTCGCCTTACCAATTTGTGATCCTTGATATGGATGCCAGCGGCACGTTGACCGCCGGCGACCGCGCTTATTTTGTGGACGACACCTCCGGCGTCGGCAGCTTGCGACGGGAAGATTACACCGGCACGGCGTGGAGCGCCCCAACAGCAGTCGCCACCAATTTCAACGACGTTCGCGGCTTGACCGGCGTGGTGGTTAACAGCACAACGGCTCGTTTATTCGGCACTCGCGCCACGGCCACCATCGCCGCCACATCCAGTTATTCGACCGCCATCGTCACGGTGGACGATGTCGTAGGCTCCGGCGCAACCTGGTCCACGGTAGTACAATTCGCCGATGCCGGCTCCACGGCTTCCCCCGTCCGCCAATTCCGCGGCATCACCATCGTGCCCCAAGCGCCGGGAGTGGCGTCTGACACCGTGTCACTCACGCCTTCTGTTAACCCTGCCCCCGCGGGCTCGTCGGTTACCTTTACCGCCTCGATCACCGGCTCCGCAGGAACTGCAACCGGATACGTTAGCTTTCTCAGTGGCACCACAGTTTTGTTGACCACGCCGTTGGTCAATGGCCAGGCTGTATACAACGCGCCCAACCTTCCTTTGGGCGCCACGGCGATCAGCACTTATTATGGCGGCGACAGCGTTTACCCGGCCGGCACGGCGTCGGTGAATCAAGTCATGAGCGGCTTGCAGTATACCAGCCTGAACAACACCAAGTTCACCTCCGCGTCGCCGGGAACCTTTAATGTCACCGTCACCGGTGGGACACCACAGTCGTTCAGCCTCACTGGCGCTCCGGCCTGGGTTGCCATCGATAGTTCAGGCGTTCTCAGCGGCACTCCTCCGACCATTGTTCAAACGACGGCATTCCCGTTCACCATCAACGCCACCGATTCATTTAGCAATGTTTACACCCAGAGTTTTACGCTTTACGTGATACCCGCCGTCAAACCGGCTGTGCCGTTCACGCCAGGCGATTTGCTGGTCTACCGCGTCGGCGATGGTGGCACAACCTACGGCTCGCAAGGCACCGGTGGAAACGCTGCGGGCGTGGCCGTTGGCATTTTCCTCGACGAATACACACCTTCCGGCGCCTTTGTGCAAACCGTGTTTGTTCCCACAACTGGCGCTAACAAAACCGTTGACTCCATATCAGTCACATCTGATGGCATGCTGTCGCTGTCGGCCGATGGGCGTCAGGTGACTTTCACCGGCTACAACGCCGACCCCGGCACAGCCAACCTTGCAAGCACCACCAGTGCGGCCAACCCGCGCGTCATTGGCATCGTCAACGGTAGCGGCGTCACCACGACCAATACCACCTCATCAGCCTACAGCGGCAGCAACATTCGCTCCGCTGCGACCGTCAATGGCACGCAGTTTTGGACGGCGGGAGTCGCGGCGTCGTCTTCGGCGCTCAATTCCGGCATTCGCTATTTTGACACCGCCGGCGCCGCCAATCAGCCCGGCGTAATCGCCAACAGTC
Source organism: Gemmataceae bacterium (assembly GCA_035638015.1). Classification (GTDB taxonomy): domain Bacteria; phylum Planctomycetota; class Planctomycetia; order Gemmatales; family Gemmataceae; genus DASRAT01. The sequence continues at coordinate 6,069 of DASRAT010001018.1, forward strand.
AAACCACCTTCGACACGCGCACCGTGGCGTTTGAAGGAGGCGTGTTGTACTGGGGCACCCTCAACACCTTCGGCGCCGGCGCGGGACTTTACAATGAAGCCAGCAG
>DASRAT010001019.1:0-3344 GCA_035638015.1 Gemmataceae bacterium
TCATCGGCGACAGCTCCACGCTCGCGGTGGATCCCTTCTACCAGGCACTCTTCGCTTATTTCGAGCAAACGGGAGCATACCATTCGGTATGGGAAGAACCCTGATCTGTTCTGCGCTTAAAGGCTTTGTCCCCCTGGCATCCGAGAGCGAGCAAGTAATTGCTGGCGTGCAGCAGCATCCTGCCTGAGCCAACACATGGATCGCAGACGGTGAGCGTTCGAGTGTCGCCTAATTCCCGCAGCAGCTTCCGAGTATTGCCGTTCAGGACCAAATCGGGCATTGCGTGGATATCTGGCGCAGCCTCTCGTGCTGACTCACTGCGCTAATACCTTCAGCGGAAACGTATGTACCGCCTCTTGCCCGGAGGCGTCACTGATTGTGACCAGCACGTCAAACTCCGATGCTTCCAAATCCGCCGGCACAGTCCAGGAAACCTGGCCGCTGCCGGACACCTTCAAGCCCTCCGGGCCCGAAACAAGCTCGACCTTGACTCCGCCTTGCTTGGAGCGCACGTCGAGCTGATAGGTGAACAAGCCTCCCTGCTTGGCCGCGGGCGGAGTCGAAAGCACGAGCAAGTAATTGGCGCCCAATTTCTCCAATTCATCTAGCAATCCGATGCGGCGCAAAACTAGCCGATCTTTTTCCGGATCCACGGTCACCAGCAGCCCCACCCGAGGGTAGTAATGGATGCGTTTTTCCCAGCGTAATCCACTGGCGATTTTGAGCTCATCCAAGCTTTTGACCTTGAATAACTGCTTGCGATCGTCGTTGTAGATGGCGAATTCGCCTCCCGCCAGTTGGGTCTGCTCTCGAGCACCGAATATTTTGGGTAAGGCAACAAAATAACCAGCTTCGGATGCCGGCACAAGGTAGGCGCCTTCGAGCTCCGGCACGGCACTGGCCGACATGGCGCGGTTGACGATCCGGCCCGACAACAAAATGAATCGGCCATCCGTGCTTGGCAACCCAGGCGCCCCGCCGACCTTGTCGTTCGAGCCTTGCTGCTTACCTTTGACGAAAAACGCCACTTCGCTGCCATTCCAGCCTCCACCCCAGCCAAACAGCATACTGCCGTCAGCCGCCGCTCGCATCTCCAGCGGACCATAGGCGCCACCTGGATTCCAATGTTTCCAGCTGACTTCCGTTGTTTTCAAGGTATCCAGATCCAGCGTGAGGGTTCGCTTCTCACTTGGGAGATAGATAAATAGCGGACCAGGTGATGCCGATCCCATACAAATCTGGTGGATTTGGTCTTTGGACAAATTGGCCGGCAATGGTGTGGATCGCTCGCGCTTCATGGTCTCCAAGTCCCAGATCTGAATCACCTTCGCCGCGGGCAAAATGATGACCAGGCGATGGGCGCCCGCCGCCAAGTGAACATTCTCTTCGGCCATCGGGATTTCTTTGACGACTTTGGCCAGTTCCACGTCAAATACGGCTAAGCGCTGTTTGCCTGCCAAGCGCATTATCAGGAATCGGCCAGCGCCGCCAACGGTGAGGTCCGCCACAGCACCGGATAAAGGGCGATAGACCTGGTCCTGGTCTAGCACGGGCGCCTTGATAGGAGGAAGCACTGCCGAGTCCTTGCGTTTCGCAGTGCTGTCAATAGCGGGGCCGCTGACCGTCGCCTGCGGCGCGGTAATCGTAAGCTTCTCAGTCTTCCGTGCCACCTCAACATTCTCCTGCTTGACCACAATAGTGCATGTCACCGTAACGGCAGGACTCGTCGTCTCAAAACGAATTCCCAGGGCATCGGCCACGCTCAAGCGCACCGTGTTTTTGCCAAGAGTGACTTCCAACGCATCCAGCCCATGAATGGGTTCTCCAATGACCTTACCGTCGATAAGCTGGATCGCCGACTTCGGCGTGAACTCAATTGCACGGAGGTCACTGAGTTTATACTCCTTGTCTCCAAGTTTGATCGTTCGATCTGGCAACGTGCCGGTGACCGATCCATTGGCGTAGGCAATAGTAACGCGCAACGGAATCGCTTTATCGGACAACGGCACGGGAACAGCAGTGGCGCGAAAAACCCCATCCTTCAGGTCCATTGGAAATTTACGCTCGCTACTACCATCCGTTTTGAGCCACAATTCCAGTTGCAATGGCTTCTTACTGGGCACCAAGGATATGGCTTTGGCCTCAAAAACGACAGGCTGAGACTGGGCAGTGCGAGCTATGCTCGGGAGCTTGAACTCCAGCTCAGGCCGGCCAATAAACGTTGAGACAATAGTGCTTGGAATGGCCAGATTCACTTGAGTCCCTTTGATGCCCGCGACAACGACGCCAAGCACTTTGCCCTGACGATTTAGCAATGGCCCGCCCGAGTTTCCCGGATTCAGTACATTGTCCACCTGTATGCGGTTCAGCACCTTGTTTTTCATGCGAAGGGAAGTAACTGCGCCTATATTCACGCTTACGGCGGGTGGATCTTGGGAATTCGCGCTGAGCAGCGCTCCGAACGGAAAGCCAAATGCTATGACCTCGGTTGTTTCCACGAGTTGGTCAACTGAACCGAGCGTCAGAGTGGGAATATCTTTAAGGCCATCAGCTTGCAAAATCGCGAGATCGTTTTCCTTATCCACTCGAATTACCTTGGCCTTTGCGATGCGCTGAGTACTGAGGGCCGGATCGATTACAACTAAAACGCTGGTTACGCCAGCCAAGTCAACGACGTGAGCGTTGGTAATAAAAAGGCCCGAGGGATGGATGCAAAAGGCACTGCCATAGGCCTTGCCTTTCGGCACGGTCACTTCGACAAGAGCCGTCGCCGCCTTTCCGAGTTGTGCGACCTTTTCGCGAGAAAGCTCTCCTTGATTGGCTGCCGGGTATGTCGGCAAAATCAATGCCGCAACGGCGGCAATAGCGCAGCTGGTAATCCCTTGCATGGATGTCCCCTGAGTTGGTTTGCCGCTGACGTCCGCGAAAACATCGAGGATGGGAGCGAAATTGTAATAAACCTCTGTGAGGAGTCTTGACACTGCCTTCGGCACACGCTTCTAACTGAGCCCCAACCGCCTGTCAGGCGGGCAACTGCCCGCTCACCTGTACCTTCCAGGGAGAAGGTGTGGAAGTCGATGTCCCGGGCTAGGTCGAAGCACACCTCGATCGGGGCGGCGATGGGCGTCTCAGTCCGGAACGTGGGCATCGGCAACTCGCTTTTGTGGCCGAACCATTGTTTCACTACGTTCGAGCTTGATAGTAACAGCATGCGCGCACTCGTCAACGCAAATCCAGCTTTCGCTTGATGTTGAGATTTGCACCATTGCACACTTTCGCCATTACTCAGCCAAACCTCGGAATCGTCGCAGCTTGTGCTCGAGCCGATAGCACGCGGTTTGCGG
>DASRAT010001020.1:0-5936 GCA_035638015.1 Gemmataceae bacterium
AAGCGTTTAATGAGTGGATTGTGCCTTTTGGCAGTGGCGAGCGTGGGTCTGGCGCAGACCCCCCAGCCGCAAATCCCGGCCACGTACCCAGTGATGCAGCCGATGGCGCAGCCGGTGATGCAACCGATGGCGCAGCCGGCATTGCAGCCTGGTGTCCAGCCCAGCATGCCGTTGACCTTTTACGGGCAACCGCAGGCGCAAAGTCCTGTTGCCTATCCGAATGCCGTGAACAGCAATTGCGGCGGCGATTGTTGCGCGCCGATGAAAAAAGTCTGTGTGCCCGAGCCGGCCACAAGGACCATCACGCACACCTGCTTTTCCAAAACCTGCGCGGAATTTTGTTACCCCAAGTGCAGTTGCTGCCTGGCGTCGCTGTTTAGCTGCTGCGGCCTCTGCCCGGGTTGCGATGGGCCGTATACCAAGTACTTCCTGATTAAGAAGGTTCACAACGAAGAGTGCCCGACCTTCAAGTGCACGCCGCAATACGCGCCGAGCTGCGGCGGACCGATTATTCATTAATAGACGATTTTGACGATTGTGCCGACCATAACGAACCCACGGGGCTTGCCCCGTGGGTTTGCCTATTTTACCAGGCCGTCCCTTGCATAGCGCCGCGGCCAGCGGTATCCTGGAAAGGCGCGCCCGGCCTGTCTCGATCCGGTCAACTCTGGTCACGGCCTCATGTGGATCGTCAAGCTGTCCCTGAAGAACCCGCACGCCATTGCGGTGTTGGCAATCATTATTTGCGTGCTGGGCGCGTTGGCGGTGTCGGCCATCCCCGTGGACATTTTGCCGGTCTTCAAGGCGCCCGCGGTGCAGGTGCTGACGTTTTACAACGGCATGCCGCCCAACCAGATCGACAAAACCATCACCAACCGCATTGAACGCTGGACCAGCCAGGCCGCTGGTTGCAAGCTCGTGGAGTCGCAATCGACACAGGGTGTCAGCGTGGTGCGGCTTTACTTCCGTGACGACATCGATCCTAATGGCGCTTTGACCCAAAGCAACTCCTTGGCACTTGCAACATTGTGGGCGCTGCCGCCAAACACGCTGCCGCCGGTGGTCATGCCGTTTGATCCCACCGGGACGCTGCCGCTCGGCGTTCTTGCCATTCGCGGCCCCAGCGACATGTCCGAAACGCAATTGCAGGACATTGGCCGCTACGAAGTCCGCAACATGCTGGGCAGTGTGCCGGGCGCAATTGCTCCGGCCGCTTTCGGCGGCAAGCAGCGCACCGTCCTCATTTACGTCGATCCCGTCAAGCTGGAGGCGCGCAAGCTGGCCCCCAAGGACGTGGTGGACGCGCTCAGCCGTTCCAATTTCATGGTGTCGCCGGGCGTCGCCAAGTTTGGGCCTTACGAGTTTCAACTCGACTCCAACGCCATGGTGAAATCGGTCGCCGACCTCAACGACATTCCGCTGAGAATCGAGCCGGGCAATGCCATTTACCTGCGCGACGTGGGTGTCGCCGTGGACGGCAATGCCATCCAGACCGCCATGGTGCGCATCAATGGCAAACGCCAGGTTTACGTGCCGGTTTACCGCCAACAAGGGGCTAGCAGTCTGGCGGTGGTCGATGGCGTGAAAGACACCATCCCTTACATGGAAGAACGCCTGGCCAAAGATGGCATCAAGCTCGACCTGGTCATGGATCAGTCCGATTATGTGCGCAAGGCGATTGAGGCGTTAATTCACGAGGGCGTCATCGGAGCCGTGCTGGTGGCGGTCATGATTTTGATTTTCCTTGGCAATTTCCGCATGACGCTCATTGCTAGCATGTCGATTCCGCTGGCGGTGTTGACCGCCATTGTGGGCCTTTATGCCACGGGCAACACGATCAATGCGATGACGCTGGGCGGCCTGGCGCTGGCCATCGGGCCGCTGGTGGATGACGCCATTGTGGTGCTGGAAAACACGCACCGCCATCACGGGCTGGGTAAGTCGAAAATGAAAGCGGCTTTTGATGGCGCCGTCGAGGTGACGCTGCCGGTGCTGGTGGCCACCATGACGACCATTATCGTGCTTTGTCCGGTGGCGTTCATGCCGGGCATGGGTGGTTTTCTGTTCAAGCCCCTGACCATGGCGGTGGCGTTCGCCATGCTGGCGTCGTTTTTGCTCTCTCGCACATTTGTGCCAGTGCTATGTGCGCGTTGGCTGGGAAGTCACAATCACGCCCATGGCGAATTGACGTGGGGTCAGCGGCTGCATCAGCCAATTGACAACGGTTTGCACTGGGTGACGCGGCAATACTCCAGGCTGCTGGCCGCGGCACTGCGTCACCGCGTTCTGGTGTTGACGGGCGTCGGCGTGCTGTTCATCGCTTCGCTGGCGCTGCTGTTTCGCATTGGCCGCGAGTTTTTCCCTCAGGTGGATGCCGGGCAGATTACCATTCAAGTGCGGGCGCCGTCAGGCACCAACATCGAAGAGAATGAACGCCGCATTGTCGAGTTAGAGACGTTTTTGAAGAAGATGATCCCGCGCAACGAACGGCAAATGATCATCGCGGAGCTGGGTCTGGTGCCGGATTGGTCGGCCGCCTATTCCGCCAACTCGGGTTCGATGGACACGACCGTCAAGATTCAATTGACCGACGAGCGCACGCTCAGCGCCCAGGAATACGCCGCCCGGCTGCGGCATGCGCTGGCTGCCGAATCGCAGTTCAGCGATTTGCGGTTCAGCTTCAACACCGGCGGCATGATCTCGGCCGCGTTGAACTACGGCGCGACTTCGCCCATCAACATCCAAATCGAAGGCGGCAGCACCACCGACGGGATGTTAATGGCCCAGAGAATCGTGGAACGCATCCGCAAGCTCAAAGGCGCGGCGGATGTCCACGTCAAGCAGCGGCTGGACGCCCCGCAACGCATCATCGTCGTCAATCGCATCAAGGCGGCCGATGTTGGCCTCAGCGAGCAAGACGTGATGACCCAGGTGGTTACCGCGATGAACTCGAGCGTTTCGGTCAGCCGCAATTTCTGGATCGACAGCAAGACGGGCAACCAGTACTTCGTGGCCGTTCAGTATCCCGAAAATGCCGACCTCAAGCTGCAAGACATTCTCAACATCGTCGCCACCGGCACCAAGGCGCCTTACCCGGTGAAGCTGGGCGACCTGATCCGCCTGGAATATGCCAGCGGCGCCGTGGAGATCAACCACACCAGTTTGTCGCGAACCTTTGATGTGCAGATCAACACCGAGCGCCGGGACATTGGCAGCCTGGCCGCGGAGATCGCCAAGGAGGTGCCGGAGCTGGAGAACCCTCCGCCCGGCATGCGCTTGAAACTCAGCGGCGAGTACAGCCGCATGCAAGAGTCCTTTGGCAGCCTGGGGATTGGACTGGCGCTGGCGTCGATCCTGGTTTACCTGCTGCTGGTGGTTTTGTTCCGCTCGTTTCTTGGGCCGTTTATCATTATGTTCGCGGTGCCGCTGGGATTGATCGGCGTGTTGTGGATGTTGTTTCTGACGCGGACGACGCTGAACGTGCAATCGAGCATGGGCGTCATTTTCATGGTCGGCATCGTAGTGGCCAATAGCGTCTTACTGGTGGATTTCGCCAACAAGCAACGTGCCTTGGGGGCGTCAGTATACGATGCGATCACGACGGCGGCGGCTATTCGTCTTCGGCCAATTCTGATGACCTTCTTGGCGACGTTTCTCGATTTGCTGCCGATGGCCATCGGCATTGGCCGCGGCAGCGAGGCGAATATGCCGCTGGCGCGGGCGGTTGTGGGCGGGTTGTTGACGTCGACGTTTTTGACGCTGATTGTGGTGCCGATTATGTACACGCTGTTGAACCGGGGGGCGACGAGGACGGGAATTGATATCGACGCGGAACTGGCGGACGTGCCGGCAGGTGGTACAATCGAAGCGCCCGGATCGTAGCACAGGCGGCTCGCCTGTTTGAGAACCAAAGGTAACGCTCGTGCGAAACCAAGAAGCTATGACGCGGAGATTTTTGCCCCACTGGTTCGTGCCAGCCGCCGTTCACTTCGTCACTTATCGGCTTCATGACTCTCTTCCCAAGACTGTTTTGGAAGAACTACGCGCTTGCAAGAATGCACTGCTGAAAGACAAACCCAAATCGGGTCAGAGCTCGGCTCAACACCGAACGGAGGCACACAAACGACTGTTTGTGCAATATGATGCATGGCTGGATCGTGGGGAATCCAAAAAGCACCTGTCGGACCCTCGTATTGCAGCTCTTATTCGTTCGAACCTCTACCACCATCATGGGAAAAAGTACCAGCTGCTGGCATATTGTGTTATGCCCAATCATGTGCATATCTTGATTCAGCCACAGGATGAGGGTTTGGCAACCGCAAATGAACAATTAATGCTGGCGGGCAGCCTGTGCCAAGATCAAGCCGCTGTTGGCGAACAAGCGGATGGCCATAGCCAGCTGGCGACCATCATGCACAGTGTGAAAAGCTATACAGCTCACGAGGCAAACAAGATTCTTAGACGCTCGGGGACGTTTTGGCAGGCTGAATCGTACGACCATTGGGTGCGCGATGATGCTGAGTTGGAGCGCATCGTGGCCTACATTGAGGCCAATCCAGTAAAAGCCGGATTAGTGAAGGAACCGCATGATTGGTTTTTCTGTTCTGCTCATGATCGGTTTTTGACGGACGGGGAGAAGTGCGGGTGGCTGCGATGGGAAAGTGAAATAGCACGCAGCCTGCCTTGAACGGGGCACAGGCGGCTCGCCTGTCTGAGAATTACAGGCGAGCCGCCTGTGCTACGGGGATTCCAGGCGAGGCGCCTGTGCTACAGTGCTGGCGGCAATGGCACAACGAGCACCGGACATACAGCATGCCGAATCACATGCTCGGCCACACTGCCCATGACCAGGCGGCGTAAGCCGGTTCGGCCGTGAGTGCCCATGACGATCAGCCCGCAACCTTGTTCCCTGGCGACACGAGCGATTTCGGCCGCCGGGTCGCCTTCGGCGAGCAGATGCTCGACGACGATGTTCGCGGACGGCGGCGGTTGGATTTGGCGGACTTCGGCGAGCAAGCGCTGCTGATACCCGGCTGGCTCCAGTTGGGTGGCGACTTCGCCAAAGGTGACGTTTTCCGGGCCGAGCGTTTCCACGACGTGCAGAACCACGAGGCGAGCCCCAAACTGCTGGGCCAACTCCACCGACTGCAGAAACGCGATCTGGGAATGCTGTGAGAAATCTGTGGGGTGAAGTATGACTTTGGGCCGGAACATGGCGGACTCTCCTGGACGCTGAGGTTGTGCGGACGACAAATCCCGACCGCCGAGTTGCGCCGTGGTTTCCTAATGCATTATACCCAAGCAAAGGCGTGCTTAAAGCGTCTCATCCTTGGGACGAGGTACCAGTTATGAAACAATTGCCTTTACGAAAAGTCGCTTTCTACAGCGGGGCGCTGCTTGTCGCAGGGGTCTGCGGAGTCGTCATCGGCATGGTCATGGCCGGCCGCGGCCCTGGCCAGCACACCATCGGGCCTCGTTTGTCCGATTTCGACGACGAAGAGAATATCTCGGGGACCATCGAAGTCAATGTCGTCCAACCGAAGCAAGACAAGGCTTTCACGCGCTCGGTCACCGGCCCCGCTTATGTTGAGCCGTATATTCAGAACGACCTCTTTGCCCATGTTGCCGGCCCGGTCAAATTCATCCAAAAAAACATTGGCGACCGTGTCACGGCCGGCGAGTTGCTGGTGGAAATCGACGTGCCCGATCTGATCAGCGAGGTGGCTCAAAAGGAGGCCCTGATCCAACAAACGATGGCAGACCGCGACGCGGCCCTGGCGAACATCAAAACGACCGCGGAAGCGGTCAACACGGCGAAGACGCTGATTCCCGTGAAGGAAGCACTGCTCGACCAGGCGGAGGCGGACCTTGCATTTCGCGAGGCGGAACTGGCGCGGTTCACGGAGATGGCGAAATCCAAGGCGATTACGGCGGAC
>DASRAT010001021.1:0-3606 GCA_035638015.1 Gemmataceae bacterium
AGGTCGAGCTCGACACGCGCAAACTGTACTCGCTTGATGCCTACAAGGCCTCGGTGAGCGATACGGGCAGCTACAGGAACTTCGCCGACCAGCGCGGCGCCTATTTGCTGAGCTATCCCGCGATCAAGGCGTTGCCGCCGCGAGCCGGAGGCGCGAAGTAAACGCGCTTTGGAGTGCGGCGACTCGGTCGCCGCACTCCAAACATAAACTCGAATTTATCTGAGTTTCATCGCCGCTTCACATTTGACAACTAGAATCACGCGGTGAATGTAAATTTCCGGTGAATTCTGCGAGAAGATGTGGTAAACCTGCTTGTGGAAGACTCGCCTCCCCTTGCTCCGCGTGTTTACTGCTTGGCGCCGACAGCGTAACCTTTTGCTCTCCTGAGGGTTTCAATAGTTAAAGGATGCGTGCGCCTTCACGGTTGCGAAGGCCGAAAACCTCGTTGGAGCTACCATGAAAAACGCAATATTGTTGACAGGGATGCTGCTGGGCAGTGCGCTGTTGCTTGGCGCCGACAATGTCTCCGCTCAAGATTGGCCTCAGTGGCGCGGACCCAATCGCGACAACAAGGTGACGGATTTCAAAGCGCCCGCCAAATGGCCGACTGCGTTGACCAAGAAATGGCGCGTCAAGGTCGGCCAGGGTGAGTCGTCGCCGCTCCTGGTGGGTGACAAGGTTTACGTATTTGGTCGCCAGGGCAATGAAGAGATCACGGTGTGCCTGGACGCCGCCACTGGCAAGGAAATTTGGCGCGACAAATACGCATCCAACCCGAAATATTCCGGTGATAAGCAGCATGCGGGGCCGCGGAGCACGCCTGCAGTGGCGGAAGGCAAGATTGTCACCCTTGGCGTTGACGGCGAGGTGTCTTGCCTGGATTTAGCCAGCGGCAAAATGCACTGGCGGAAAAAATCGGGCAGCGTGCCCATGTTCCATACCGCCTCTTCGCCCCTGATCGTGGACGGCATGTGCATTGTTTACGCTGGTTCATTGACCGCCTTTGACCTCGCCAAGGGAACCATCAAATGGCAGGCCAAAAGCGTCACGGCCGACCAAGCCTCGCCAACCCTCATGACGGTGGACGGAGTCAAGCAGATTGTCGCGCAAGTGGGCGCCAAATCTCTCGTCGGCGTTGACGTGGCCGACGGCAAGGTCCTTTGGACCGCCGCGTACACCGGCAACAGCATGCAAACGCCCGTCGTGGACGGCCAGGTCGTGTATTGCTCGGGGCCAGGCGGCACCGTGGCCGTCAAAGTCGAGAAAAAAGGGGATAAGTTCAACGCCGACCAGCTGTGGAAGCAAAAGGCGCCGGCTGCCTCTAAATACAACACGCCGGTGCTGAGCGGCGGCGTCGTCAAGGACGGCCTGCTTTTCGGCCTTAGCGGCGGCGGATCGACAACCATGTTTTGCATGGACGCCAAAACCGGCAAGCAGCTTTGGACCGACAATGACCGCCGAGGCGAATGCGGCCATATTCTCAGTGCCGGCGCCGTGCTGATTTATGTCGGCAGTGACGGCAAATTGGTCGTCTTTGAACCCAGCGCCACGGGCTTCAAGTCGCTGGCCAGCTATACGGTTGACGACAATACCGGCATCAACGGCCCCTGGTCTTGCCCGATTCTCACGGGCAACCGCATCTTCGTCAAAGACAACGCAGGCTCACTGACGCTTTGGACAATTGAATGAGCCGGCCGCTCGCGGCGTGGCAATCGTGCATGTTGTCGCCGTCGATGTGTTAAGATTTGATGAAGATCACGAGCGGAATTTGTGAAACCGAATAGGCGGCTTTCAGGTAACACCGAGCAGTTTTGACCATTATGTGCAAAATGCATCAAGGATCTGCGATGACTAGCCTTGCTCGGCGTTACCTGACCATCTTTGCTTGCGCGGCACTCGCTCTGGGCTGCGGGATAGCTGGTCTGGCGGCTACGGGCCTGGTGGTTGCCGATGACTTGCAACCGCCCGCCAAGGACGACGCATTCGGTCTCACCAAGGTCTGGCAAATCCACCTTGAGCTTTCAGCCAAGGAACTGGAAAAGATGCAACCTGTCGGCGGCGGTTTTGGCTTCGGCTTCGCCCCCAAGGGCGACCCCAAGAAAGCGCCAGAGAAACCGCCCGAAAAACAAGCCGACACCCACAAGGGCGGCGGCTTCGGCACGGAGTTCCCCTGGGCCAGCGCAGCCCTGACCGCCGAGGGCAAAACCTACAAGAATCTCGGCATCCGTTACAAAGGCAACTCGACTTATTCGTCGTCCGCCAACATGCTCAAGCGGCCCATGCAAATCGACTTCGAGCATTACGGCGGCAACGAACGCTGGCGCGGCCTCAAGAAGCTCAGCCTTTCCAACGGCGTCACCGACCCAGCCCGCCTCCGCGAAACCCTGGCTTTTGAAGTATTTCGCGCGGCCGGCGTGCCTGCGTCCAAAACCGCTTATGTCGAGATCACCCTCACCGTGCCCGGCAAATACGACAAGGAATACCTCGGCCTCTATGTGCTGATCGAACACGTGGGCAACCAGTTCCTCAAGGAGCGTTTCCAAAGCGCCAAGGGCTTGCTGCTCAAACCGGAATTGTCGTTTGGCGGCGGCGGCGGCGGTTTTGGCAAAGGCCCCGGCGGCGGCGGCCTTGAGTTCCTCGGGGAAGACTGGGCGGCCTATGAAAAGCGCTACCAGCCCAAAACCGAGGCGACCAAATCACAAAAGAAGCGGTTCATCGACTTCACTCGCCTGATCAACAACGGCAGTGATGAGCAATTCAACAAGGAGATCGGCGCCTACCTCGACGTGGACGAGTTCCTGCGTTACCTGGCCGTCAACGCGCTGCTCGTCAATCTCGATAGCTTCATCGGCATCAGTCACAACTATTACATGTACCTGCGGCCCGACAACAACAAGATCGTGTTCATTCCCTGGGACCTGGATCTGTCCTTCGGCGTCCTTGCCCTGGGCGGTTCGCCCGAGCAGCAGCTCGACTTGAGCATAAACCACCCTCACGTCGGCCAGAACAAGCTGATCGACCGGCTCCTGGCCATGAACGGTGTCAAGGACCAGTACCAAAAGATCCTCAAGGATTTGACCGCGACCTCTTTCTCCAAAGAGAAACTGTTCAAAGACCTCGACGCCCTGGAGCAGGTAACCAAAGCACCGCTGGCCAGGGAGAAACAAGCGGCGGACGCACGCAAGGAAACAGCGGGCGGTTTTGGTTTTGGCGGTGGCCCAGGCTTCGGCGGGCAAACGCCGCCGCTGCGGACGTTCGTCGAGAAACGCACCGAAGCGGTGACAGCCCAGCTGGCCGGCAAAAGCAAGGGCTACGAACCGGGCGGATTTGGTTTCGCCTTCGGTGGCAAGAAAGGCCCCGGCGGCTTTGGCATGGGCAATTTCCTCGCCAAACCGCTCTTGACGGCCCTGGACAAAAACGACGACAGCAAGCTGTCTCTGGAAGAATGGACCGCCTGGGCCAAGGCCATCGCCAAGGAGCACGACAAGGACGGCAAAGGCATCGACGACAAGGCCCTGGCGGCCGAGCTGGGCAAGTTGCTGCCCTTCCCCAAGTTCGCCGGCCCTGGCGCTCCCCCCGGCGGCGGCAAAGGCCAGCCCGGCGGCT